>JAMPDU010000142.1 GCA_023665505.1 Ruminococcus sp. | reverse complement strand
TCATCAAATCTGTCAACGTAACCCAAATCGCTAATCCTCATTAATTTGTCAATTTCTTTTGGCATAAAAAGTGTCCTTTCTGTTAAATTTTTTAGAAAATTCTTTCATAATCAATTTTCCTGTCATCCATAATAATTTTCATGCAAATTACGTATGCAAACCTTAACAGATGATAAATATTACTGCGTGCGGACGTGTCCTCAGCGTACTTTTCAGCAAGTTTAATCAACGCTGTACAGGCGTTTGTAAGAATTTTTAATTCGTACATATAAAAAACCTCGTTTCTTGGTATAGTTTGAGTTGGATTTGAATGGTTTGGAATATACAAAAAGCGCACATCTTTTAAAATGTACGCCGATGTATGTGGTTAAAGTTTAGCTATGTCATAATATCACCTCATTATATAAAAATTTTTGACTAACCCCACCCGTGACGGCGTAAATCACCGTACCCACCCTCTCGGTATTTCATATGATAATCAACTCCTTGGCAATTAACAGTATAATTTTTTACCGCTTTTAACCCACCCCGAGGCGGCGCAAGCCGACTTCTTTTCGGCAACTCGTCTAAATCCGCAAGCTGGCTTTAATAAGTTAATGTCTTAAATTAAGAACTTGACAAAAAAACGATACTGTGGTAAACTATGTAATAGTTATCACAGTATCGCGATTTTTCCCGAGACAGCTTGAACTGTCTTATATCAGGGACGATTTGTTTGCTGTAAATTTTGATATGCGTTGTATAATGCAAGTCAAAATTTGAAAAATGTTTGATATGCAGAGATATGCCATTAATAAAATTGGGTTTTATTTGGTCCTTAAAAGATAGAAAACTTTACGAAAATTTTCGAAAAGATACCGTAAAATGCAATAATCGCACAGGTGAGAGGTAAATCAAATGGCTTAAAAACGTCATTTGTTTGAACTTCACTAAAAACTGGAAAAGTTAGGTAAATAATTATTAATTATTAATTCATTCCACAGCCCTTTTTAAATCCTCCGCCTTGTCGGTACGCTCCCAAACAACGCCCAAGTCCTCCCGGCCCATGTGACCGTACGCCGCAAGCTGGCGGTACTGGGGCTTGCGAAGTTCCAACGTTTTGATAATTTCCTCGGGACGGAAATCGAAAACCTTGTCCACCGCCTCGGCGATTTTTTCGTCTGAAACCTTGCCCGTGCCGAAGGTGTCAACCAGCACCGAAACAGGCTTAGCAACCCCTATGGCGTAAGCAAGCTGTACCTCGCACTTGTCCGCAAGTCCCGCCGCAACGATGTTTTTCGCCGCGTACCTCGCCGCGTAAGCCGCGCTCCTGTCGACCTTTGTGGGGTCTTTTCCGCTGAACGCCCCGCCGCCGTGACGGGCGTAACCGCCGTATGTATCCACGATAATTTTACGTCCCGTAAGACCGCTGTCCCCCTGAGGACCGCCGATAACGAACCGCCCCGTTGGGTTCACGAAATATTTTGTATCCACAAGCATTTCCGCGGGAATAATCGGCTTGATAACCTTTTCGATAATGTCCGCCCGAATTTTTTCAAGGGGAACCTCGGCGGCGTGCTGCGAGGAAACCACAACGGTGTCAACCCGAACAGGCTTGCCGTCCTCATACTCAACGGTAACTTGGGTCTTTCCGTCGGGACGAAGATAGGGCAGCACTCCCGTTTTCCGCACCTCGGTAAGCTTTTTCGCCAGCTTGTGAGCAAGGGAAATGGGCAGCGGCATAAGCTCGGGGGTCTCGTTGCAGGCAAAGCCGAACATCATTCCCTGATCGCCCGCGCCGGTGGAGCTGTCGTCCTCACCCGCCTTGTGCTCCAAAGCGTCGTCAACGCCCATAGCGATGTCCGAGGACTGCTCGTCAATGGACTGGAGGACGGAACAGGTATGCCCGTCAAAGCCGTACTTAGCACGGTCGTAGCCGATGTCGATAACAACCTGCCGCACGATTTTGGGTATATCCACATAGCACTGGGTGGAAATTTCTCCCATACACATAACAAGCCCCGTGGTTGTGACGGTCTCGCAGGCGACCCGTCCGTTGGGGTCTTGAGCGAGTATGGCGTCGAGAATTGCGTCGGAAATCTGGTCGCAGATTTTATCGGGGTGCCCCTCCGTTACCGACTCGGACGTAAAAAGCATTTTTGACATAAAAATCACCATTCCCATAATTTAAATTTACCAAAAAAACAGCGCAGGGACTTTCTCCGAGCGCTGCGAATCTTTCAAAAAAGCTCCTCATCTCTCGGAATATTCCGCAGGAATTAGCACCTTTCTCACGATGTGATTAGGTTGCCGGGCTTCACAGGACCAGTTCCTCAGCCGCTCTTGATAAGGCATATTTTATTGTACTCTTAGTATAGCACGTTGTCCGCCGTTTGTCAATAGCTTTTATGGCTTATATATGCACAAAATGTAAAAATTTACTCCATAACAAGTTCACCGTCCCGCAGGGCAAGTCTGCCCGTAACCTCGCCGCTTTCCCCGTTTTCCGAAAAATCTCTTTGGCGTACCGTCAGCACCCCGTCCTCCAACGTCAGAATATAGTTGCTGTTAAACCTGTCGGAAAGCTCATACTCCGCACCCGCCGCAAAGTCGCATACAACTATTCTGTCGTCGATAATTCCCGAGCCGACGCTTATTGTACAGCAAAATTCGGGCAGACCGTCCCCCGTCAAATCGGCGAGAAAAACGCTCCACAAAGGCATACCGTTACACAGGACGGTTTCCTCGCCGCCCTCCTCGGCGGTAAGGTTCAAGCCGTCGCTTTTGAAAACAACGCCGGGAAATTCCTCCAATTCAATGCTGTTCTGCTCCCTGTAGTCCTCCATATAATTGTCAAACCACATTTCGGCGTAATTTTCGGTAAATTTCGCGGTTTCGGCGGGAGTTTCCCCGCTCTTCGGGGTACGCAGAATAATTATCACCGCCGCGCATGTCGCAATCACAAAAGCGGCGATAACGTACACAAACGCGTACTTTTTCACGGGCGCGGCGTTTTCCTTTTGCGTTTCGGGCAGGACGCGGGCTTTCCGCATAATGTTCGACAGCGGCTTGTAAATAAGCATCGTCAGCGCACTGTTCAGCACCCCTTTTAGCAGGTTAAACGGCAAAAACGCAGGCAGCAGCATTCCCGCAACAACCTCACGGGGAGTACCCATATAAAGGGGAGTAACCAAATAATTCCAAGCCAGCATAACCGCCGTCATCAGAACGGTGCTTATGCAAAGCCCCGCAAACGCGCCCTTTATGGTGTGGAATTTTTTGTAAATCACCGCCGCCGTGCAGGCGAAAGAGCAAGTGCCGATAAAGTTCATTAACGCGCCGATAGGACCCGTGTCGCTGACCGTTACCATTTCGATAAGGGACACCACAGCCGAGGTCGCAAGGGACGCCAACGGTCCGAACATAAAGCCGCTTATCGTGATTATAACGTCTTTCGGCTCGTACTTCAGAAACAGCACCACGGGGATTTTGATAAGCACCATTACCATATACGCCAGCGCCGCCATTACCGCAAGAATCACCATTTTTCTTGTGTCCGTTCGGGTTTTGTTTGTTACAGATTTTTCCATAAGAATTCCACCTTTTAATAAAATATTAATAAAGCAGTCTGCAACAGAAAACGCCCGTGAAAAAACTTCCACAGGCGTACTCGCGCATTAACAGCGTTTGTTTCTCTCATCCGGACTATACCGTCGGTTTCGGAATTTCACCGAATCGACAAGGCTGCACGGGAAAACCGTACCGCCTGCTCGCGGACTTTAACCGCCGGTGAGGAATTGCACCTCGCCCTGAAACAGATTGCGTTTATTCACTTTTATGGGAATTATTCCCCTGCCTCGTCCTCGTCCTCAAAGTCGAATTCAAGCAGCTCGCCGCAGCCGGGACAGGTCATCGAACCCTCTTCCAGCATACCCTCGTTAAGGCAAATTGTGTCGCCGCAGCTGGGACATACTACCTCGTAAAGCTCGTCGTCATCGTCATAGCAGTCGCAGTCGTCGTCGCAGCAACAATCGTCGTCGTCAATCTCGTAGAAGTCCCGCTCGACCATACCCAAATCCTCGTCGATAGTGTCAACGACTTCCACAATTTCGTCGATCTGATCCTGCATATCCTCGGCGGCAAGAGCCATATCCTGCAAAATGTCAGCCATAGCGGCAATAACCTTGCCCTCTTTTGTAGTCTCGTCAAGCTCGAGACCCTCCATAAGACCCTGCAAATAAGACACTTTTTCACCAAGCTTCATAGGTAAGTCCTCCTTTTAGAAAATAGAAGTTAGAGATTAGAGGATAGAAATCCCCCAATTAAATTTGCATTGGAAACGGCTTTACGCTCTTTCCATGTACTCGCCGGTTCTTGTGTCAATTCTGATAGTCTCGCCCTCGTCGATAAAGAGGGGTACTTTAATTTCCGCACCCGTTTCGAGAGTAGCTGGCTTTGTGGCGTTTGTTGCGGTATCGCCCTTGAAACCGGGGTCTGTCTGTGTAACCGTAAGCTCCACAAAGTTGGGAGGCTCAACCGCAAAAACCTTGCCCTTGTAGGAGCAAACCTTGCAAATCATTTCCTCCTTGACAAACTTAAAGTTGTCGGAAAGCTCCGCGTTGCTTATGGGTACTTGCTCATAAGTTTCGGGATCCATAAAATAATACAGGTCGCCGTCGGTGTAGGAGTACTGCATATCCTTTCTCTCAACGAAAGCCGTAGGGAACTTTGCCGAGGGGTTGTAGCTCTTTTCAACCACCGAGCCTGTAATAACGTTCTTAACCTTAGTTCTTACAAAAGCCGCGCCTTTGCCGGGCTTAACGTGCTGGAACTCAACCACCTGCAGCACGTTTCCGTCCTCCTCGAAAGTAACGCCGTTTCTGAAATCGCCTGCTGTAATCATAAATTAAACCATCCTTTTAGAAATATTCTGCTTAACGCAAGCATACAAAAAGCTTACAATTATTTTACCACATTTTTTTCAATATTGCAAGTGTTTTTTGCAAATTTTTATATTTTTGAATAAAAACTAAACAAACAAAACTAAACGGGCAGAAAGGCTGAGCCTTTACCCATATTGGCATACATTGCCAATAACAGTAACTCGCTCCCACGGGTAACGGTACTTACGCACCGATACTTGCCTTAACTGCCCGTTTTGCAATATAAGCGGTAAAAATTAACAAATTAATACTTACGCTTACGAGCCGCCTCGGATTTCTTTTTACGTTTTACCGAAGGCTTTTCATAGTGTTCTCTTTTGCGAACCTCGGCGATAACGCCGTCCTTAGCGCAGCTCCTTTTAAAGCGCTTAAGAGCGGTATCCAAGGATTCGTTTTTTCCAACACGAATTTCAGCCATTTCATTCCCTCCCTTTGCCCTGCGGCAGAGGTTTTATATATTAGGTCTCGCCGCAAAATCGGCGAAACCGCCATACATACTGTAACAAGTCAGTATATAAGAGATAACTATATTATTATACCTCATTTATACCGTCCTTGTCAATAGCTTTTTTAAAAAAACTGTACAAAAAATTTTAAATTTTTTTGTCATCGGTAATATGACAGAATTTTACAGCTATTTTACAACAATATTAACAAGTCTGCCCTTGACGTAAATTTCCTTGACGACGCTCTTGCCCTCTATGGCGGAAACCACGGCGGGGTCGGCTTTTGCGGCGGTTAACGCCTCGGCTTGCTCCGCCTCCGCGGAAATCATTATCTTCGCCTTAATCTTGCCGTTGACCTGCACCGCAACCTCGATTTCGCTGTCCACACAAAGCTTTTCGTCGTACTTGACCCACTCCTGCTCGTTCAGAATGCCGCCGAAAATTTTATTGTACATTTCCTCGGTAATATGTGGCGCAAAGGGGTTCAGCAAAATCAACAAAGTTTTCATTTCCGCCTTGTTGATACTGCCGAAATCCGAAACCTCGTTCAGCAAGCTCATCATTGCGGCAACGGCTGTATTGAACTTCATCGCCTCAATGTCCTCGGAGACTTTTTTAACCGTCTTGTGCATAAGGGACGTAAGCTCGGGGCGGTAGCTTTCGCCGTCCACAAGTTTGTCCTGCAAAGCCCAAATCCTGTCAAGGAAACGCTTGCAGCCTTTCATACTCTGCTCGCTCCAAGGGGCGGCTTGCTCATAGTCGCCCATAAACAGCACGTACACCCGCAGCACGTCCGCGCCGTATTGGTCAACCACGTCGTTGGGGTCGACAACGTTTCCTTTGGACTTGCTCATCTTCTCGCCGTCCTCGCCGAGAATAAGCCCCTGCGCGGTGCGTTTCGCGTAAGGCTCTTTGCAGGGAACTTCTCCCAAATCGTACAAAAATCTATGCCAAAATCTGGAATAAATCATATGCCGCGTAACGTGCTCCATACCGCCGTTGTACCAATCCACAGGCATCCAGTACTTCAACGCCTCCTGGGATGCGAAAGCCTCGCCGTTATCGGGGTCGCAGTACCGCAGGAAATACCATGACGAACCCGCCCACTGGGGCATTGTGTCGGTCTCACGCCTTGCCTCGCCGCCGCATTTGGGGCATTTGCAGTGCACAAACTCGTCTATCTTCGCAAGGGGGCTTTCCCCGTCCGTACCCGGCTGAAAATTCTCCACAGGCGGGAGCTTTAAGGGCAGCTCGTCGTAAGGCACGGCAACCATTCCGCAGGTTGGGCAGTGCACGATAGGAATAGGCTCGCCCCAGTACCGCTGGCGGTTGAACGCCCAGTCTTTCATCTTGTACTGCACGCCCTTTTCGCCGCAGCCCTTTTCCTCCAAAACGTCCAGCATTTTGGCGATAGCGTCCTTTTTGTTGGCAATGCCGTTAAGCGCGCCGGAATTAATCATCTCGCCGTCGCCCGTGTAAGCCTCTTTCGAGATGTCGCCGCCCTTGATAACCTCGACAATATCAATGCCGAATTTTTTGGCGAACTCATAGTCACGGGTATCGTGTGCGGGAACAGCCATAATCGCCCCCGTGCCGTAGCCCATCATAACATAGTCGGAAATGTAAATGGGTATCTCCTTGCCCGTAACGGGGTTCACCGCCGTCAGACCGTCGATTTTCACGCCCGTTTTGTCCTTTACAAGCTGTGTACGCTCAAACTCGCTCTTTTTCGCGCACTCGGCTTTGTAGCCGTCCAATTCCCCAATATTGGAAATTGTATCGCGGTACTTCTCGATAATTGGGTGTTCGGGCGCAATAACCATAAAGGTCACGCCGTACAGCGTATCGGGGCGGGTTGTGTAAATCCGCAGCTGCTCGCCGTTCTCCTTGACGGTAAAATTCACGAACGCCCCCGTGGACTTGCCTATCCAGTTTTCCTGCTGCAAGCGGATATTGGGCAGGTAGTCCACCTCGTCAAGACCCTGCAAAAGTTTGTCGGCGTACTCGGTTATGCGGAGGTACCAAACCTCTTTTGTTTTCTGCACAATGTCGCTGTGGCAGACGTCGCACTTGCCCCCTTGGGAGTCCTCGTTAGACAGCACCACCTTACAGCTTGGGCAGTAGTTCACAAGGGTTTTGTCACGGAAAACAAGTCCCTTTTCAAACATTTTCAGGAAAATCCACTGCGTCCATTTGTAGTAATTTTCGTCGGTTGTGTCAACCACTCTCGACCAGTCGAAAGAAAATCCCACCCGTTTAAGCTGACCGGTAAATTTTACAATATTGTTGTCGGTAACAACTCTCGGGTGCACGCCCGTTTTCATGGCGGTGTTTTCCGTGGGCAGACCGTAAGCGTCAAACCCAATGGGGAACAGCACGTTATAGCCCTCCAAACGGCGTTTGCGGCTGACAACCTCAAGTCCCGAATAAGCCTTGATATGCCC
>JAMPDU010000141.1 GCA_023665505.1 Ruminococcus sp. | reverse complement strand
TTTTCATTTTGCAGTTACGGAAAATTATTAATTATTAATTATTAATTCTCTTGACATTTCCCCTTTTCGGCACTATAATTAAATAAAGGCGTCGGCAAAAAATTTTACAAATACAGGTGATTATATGAAAGATTGTTACGACAACAGGGAGCTTTCCTGGCTCAAATTCAACGAAAGGGTTCTGGAAGAGGCGGCGGACAAATCCGTGCCGCTGTGCGAAAGGCTTATGTTCGCGGCGATTTTCCAGTCCAACCTTGACGAGTTTTTTATGATACGGGTAGGCTCGCTTTACGACAGGACTTTGGTGGACTCCGAGGATCGGGACAACAAAACCGACATGACCTGCTCCGAGCAGCTTGCCGCAATTTTCAAGAGGGCGGCGGAGCTTGTTACGGCACGGGACGAGGCTTACCGCGGCGTTATGGCTGAGCTTGAAAAGCACGGCGTGGAACAGGTGGACTTCTCCGCTCTTGACGGCAAGGAGGAGGATTACTTAAAAGTCTACTTCACCACGGAGATACTTCCCCTTATCTCCCCCCAGGTTATCGACAAACGCCACCCGTTCCCGTTTTTGAAAAACAAGGAGATTTACGCGGTTGCTCACCTCGAGTCCAAATCCTCGGTGAAACTTGCCATAGTCCCCGCAAGCGGCTCGTTCTCGAGAATAATTTTCCTGCCCGGGGCTAAGCACAGGTTTATGCTGGTGGAGGAACTCATTCTCCACTACATGCCGCTGATTTTCGAGAATTACAAAATCCTTGACAAGTCCCTCATGCGCATAACACGCAACGCCGACATCAACATGGAAGAGGCTCTCTACGACCACGACGTGGACTTGCGGGACGTTATGTCCGAACTTCTCAAAAAACGGAAAAAACTTTCCCCCGTCCGCATGGAGCTTTCACGCAAGCTGGGCAGCGAGGCGGTTGAGTACCTCTGCGAAAAGCTGGAGCTTTCAAAAGAACAGGTTTTCAGGCTGAAAACACCCCTGGACCTTTCTTTTGTGTACCCCCTCCGCAGCAAGCTGGAGGACAGTCTCCCCCTGCTTTTCTTTGGCAGGGCAGACCCTCAGCACTCCCGAGAGGTTATCAAGGACGCGCCTATGATACCCCAAATCGCCAGACGGGACATTCTCCTTTCCTACCCCTTTGAAAGCATAAAGCCGTTCCTGCGGCTGCTTGTGGAGGCTGCTCACGACCCATCGGTGGTTTCGGTTAAAATTACTCTGTACCGCGTCGCCTCCGACTCAAAGGTTATAGACGCGCTTATCTCGGCGGCGGAAAACGGCAAGGACGTTTTGGTGCTTGTGGAACTCCGCGCCCGTTTCGACGAGGAAAACAACATCGGTTGGTCGCAAAGATTGGAACGTGCGGGGTGCAACGTTATATACGGTCCCGAAAGCCTTAAGGTGCACTCAAAGCTGCTGCTTATAACCCGAAAGACAAGCGGCGGCAAAATCGAGTACATCACCCAAATCGGCACGGGCAACTACAACGAAAAGACATCGGCGCTGTACACCGATTTAAGCCTTATGACCGCAAACCGCGACATCGGCGACGAGGCGGCGGCGGTTTTCAACGCCCTGTCTACGGGCTCTCTTGTGGAGCACATGGGCAAACTGCTGGTCGCGCCGCTTTGCCTGCAAAACAAAATCATCGAGATGATAGACGGCGAAATCGCCGCGGCGAAACGGGGCGAGGACGGGTTTATCGGCTTGAAACTGAATTCCCTCACCGACAAAACGCTGATGGATAAACTTGTGGAGGCGTCTCAAAGCGGGGTAAAGGTGCGAATGGTGATACGGGGCATATGCTGCCTTGCAGCGGGAGTCGAGGGGTACACCGAAAATATCGAGATAACAAGCATTGTGGGGCGTTACCTCGAGCACAGCCGCATATACATTTTCGGTACGCCCGAGCGGAGGAAAATTTACATCAGCTCCGCGGACTTTATGACCCGCAACACTTTACGCAGGGTGGAGGTCGCCGTGCCGATTTACGACAGTCACGTCCGCAGCAGGATTATGCACATTTTCGACGTGCTTATCAGGGACAACGTAAAGGCGCGGAAGATGTCCCCGGACGGCACCTACAGCCGCGTTACAGCCGAGGGCGAGCCGATAGATTCCCAGTCCGCGTTTATCCGCGAGGCGTACGAAAACGCCGCCAAAGCAAAGGAGGCGCGCCCCGCGAAACGCGTACACAAGGTAAAGCCCACGCTTGTGCAGAGAATAAAGAATTCCTTAAAAGGCAGTCCCCGAAAAATAAGAAAATAAAAAATTTTGAAAAAAGTATTGCAATTTGCGGGAAAGTGTGATATAATACAATAGATATACTGTTTTACAGCAAACCAATAAAATAACGCGTTTTGTAGGGCGGGGGCTCTGCTCCCGCCTTGTTGGACAAAACACGTTTGGAAGGCGGGAGCAAGCCCCCGCCCTACAGTTTTCGCAGATATGGTTATTATTTTGTGGGATTGCTGTAAATAATCTAATTTTTAGGAGGAATTGCAAATGGAATTCGGCGCGATACAGATAGTCGGCGGCGTTTTGATGATTATCAGCAGCGTTCTGCTTATCATACTTACAATGATGCAGGAGCAGAAACAGCAGGATATGAGCTCCGCGCTGTCGGGACAGAGCGACAACTTTTTCGGCAAGGGCAACGTCAGCAGCTCGCGGGAACAGGCTCTCGCGCGGCTCACAAAACTTTTGACGATAGTGTTTTTCGTTGTGACGCTGCTTGTGAATATTATTCCGGTTATTGCCGAAAAAATCGGCAGCGGGAATTGAAAATTTTTGCCTTGTGCTTTAAGTGCACAAGGCAAAAATTTTAATTAATAATTAATAATTTTTTGCAAACCGGTATACATACAAAGAAACTCCAACAAATCAAATTTTTGTTGGAGTTTTTTATTGGAATTTTTTAATTTATTTTGCGGAGCTTGATAATTATTAATTACTAATTATACAACGCCCCATAATGCTCGCACGCCCGATAATCCGCGCTCTCCAAATCCGCCGTGCCGAAACCTTTCCAGCTGTGGGGACGGTAAATCCGCTCCTCCGAAACGTTGTGCATAGCCACGGGAATACGCAGCATTGCCGCGAGGGTAATCAAGTCCGCGCCGATATGCCCGTAGGTCAGCGAGCCGTGGTTCGCACCCCAGTTAGCCATTACCGAGTAAACGTCCGCGAACGCCCCCTTGCCCGTCAGATTAGGCACAAACCAAGTTGTGGGCCAGGTCTTGTCGGTGCGCTCGTCAAGGGGCTTGTGAATTTCTTCGGGCAGCACCGCCGTGTACCCCTCGGCGATTTGCAGGACGGGTCCAACGCCGTCGATAATGTTCACCCGTATCATCGTCACGGGCATTTCAGCCTGCGTGCGGAAGTGTGAGGAAAATCCGCCGCCCCTGAAATAGCCGAGGTTTGCGGGACACCAGTCCGTCGCCCCAAGCATTGCGGAAATGTCCTCGTCGGTAACGTCCCACCAAGGTTTCATGGCGTTTTCGCCGCTTTCGGTTTTGGCAAGACCCGTTGCGTCCACCGCAGCCGCCCCCGAATTTATCAGATGTATGAACCCGTTCGCAGCTCTGCCCTCGGGCTTTTTGCCCGTGACCCGCTCAACCGCCTCGGGACTCCAGTAAGTCCGCACGTCGGCGAAAATCGAGGCTCTGCCCGTGAGCATATTGCCGAAAAGCATTGCAGTGCCGTTAAGACCGTCGTTCTCGGTGGCGAGAAGTACGGGCTGTTTCTTGCCGTTCCAGTCGAAGGTGGAGTTGAGAATACTCTCCGCAAAATCGGCGTTGGGGAGCCAGTCCGTCCACATTCTCTGACCCTGAAAGCCGCCGAAAATCGCGTTCCTGCCCCGTGACTCTTCGTGCCAGCCCATTTCCGCCAGCTTGGGGTTGCCCAGCATAATGTCGCGTATAATTAACGTCATTTTTACGCAGAACTCCCACTGCTCCTCGTGGGACATAACCGCCTTGTTTCCGGGGTTGATTTCGGTGTTCACGTCCATACCCTCGGGGCAGTTTTTCTTAGCCCATGCGAGAGCCTTTTCGTACTCGTCCTTGTCGTAAATCTCCAGCTTAACGCGGCGCAGAATTTCCGTCATATCCACCCATTCGGGGCGTACACCGAGGTATTTCTGCATAAACAAAGCGTTGCAGTACGAGCCGCCAATGCCCATTGCAACAGAGCCAAGCCCCACGTAAGCCTTGTTGCGTATCTGCCCGACGGCGGCGGCGCACCGCGCGAAACGGAGGATTTTTTCCGCAACGTCGTCGGGAATTGTTGTATCGTCCATATCCTGCACGTCCCTGCCGTAAATGGCGAAAGCGGGGAGACCGTTCTGGGCGTGAGCCGCCATAGCCGCCGCAAGGTAAACCGCCCCGGGGCGTTCCGTGCCGTTAAAGCCCCACACCGCCTTTATCGTCAGCGGGTTCATATCGATTGTTTCCGTGCCGTAGCACCAGCAGGGGGTAACGGAAAGGGTTGCGCACACGTTTTGGGTGCTGAAAAACTCCTCGGTGCGGTAAGCCTCCGCGCCGCCGCCGATAGTGCAGGGGGCGATAACGCACTCCACGGGCGCGCCGTCGGCGTAGCGGCAGTTGCTTTCAATAAGCTCCTTTGCGGCTTTCGCCATATTCATTGTCTGCACCTCGAGGCTTTCCCTGATGCCGAACTGTCTGCCGTCGATTACGGGTCTGATACCGATTTTTGGGTTCATAATAATTACTCCTTTTTTAATTTATTTTAAGCGAGACTTCTCGCTTTGAGGTACTTTTTTACTCGTTATTTTCCGCAATATTCTCCGTTGCCGCCGTTTTGGGCGAATTGATTTTTTTCATAATAAGCCCGATAACGGCTTGAATTAAACAGCTTATTTCCAAAGCGGGCAAACAAAATACAAACCAATACAAAATGTACTTATACAAACTGTACATAACTGAATCAAAAATATAAAACGAAAAAAATTCATTAAGCAGAAGCTCATTTGAAAAAATAAGCATCATAATAACGGTTATATAGCCGCCCGCCTGCCAAAAGGCGAGCTTTAACAGCGGAACATCAACGCGCCGTCTTATATTTATTCCCGACATGGTATAGACTGCCGCCAATATCAAAGTGGCAATAATTGAAAAATAATCGTCAAGAATATTGTCAATTATGAAAAATAATACTGCCGTTACCGCGAAAAATACGCCCGAAAAAATCCACATTGTTCCGTTGGAGGGCGTTGACTTCTTCGGTATGAACCGCCCCTCCGCAACCTCTTTGTCCTCGTAAAATTTGCCGAGCCATTCCTCGGAAAAAACCGTAACCGTCCGCTCCGAAAAGCTGTACTGAACCGTAACTATTTTTTCTCCCTGCCAAAACTTGCGCCGCAGAAACTCTCTGTCGGAGGGTATGTCCTCGTTTGCCGTCATATTCGGGTACAGGGCTTTAAGTTCGTCTGTAACGCGGTAAAAGTCCGCCTTATCCGCGTTTTTCGCCGCAAGGCATTTGTATTTGTACATAAAATCACTCCCCTAACTTTTTTTAATTAATTTTACCGTCAGCCGTATAATAAAGCTCAAAATCAGCGAGGGGATTACCGTTGCAAGGAAAACCGCCATAAAAAACCACCCTCTCCAACCGCCTAAAAAAACCGCAAGAATAATAAGTAAAACGGCAATCGAAAAAAATCCCCCGAATTGAGTAAATAAAATTTTAAATTCGCCGATTTTCAGTTTATTTTTGATAAAAATGCCCGAAACCGTGTATACGACCGTGAGAACGAAGTACAGTATCAAACGGCTGAATACTATATAGCCTTTTATTGCCGCAAACGCCGTTATTGTAAAGGCGGCGGTAATATTCAGCGCGGCAAAAATTAAACTTAATATTATTGCAGTTATTTTAGATTTTATTTTTAAATTTTTTTGCACAAAAATCCCTCCCAACTATACACTGTCAACTTTCAACCGTAAACTGCACATACCGTTCATACGCGCTCTCCCACTCCTCGGGGTTTTCGGGCAGAAACGTCTTAACGCTGTCGGAAACGGCAATAATTTTCCTCGCCTCGTCAAGGGACGAAACCGCGCCGTCCGCCATAAGCTGAATGGCGATATTTCCGTAAGCCGTCGCCTCGATTGGTCCCGCCGTGACCTTGCAATTACAGGCGTTCGCCGTCATTTTGCAGAGCAAGCCGTCTTTCGCCCCGCCGCCGATTAGATTTATCGAGCGGTACTCCTTGCCCGTGCAAATCTTGATTTCCTCGAAAGCCTGCCGGTACTTTAACGCAAGGCTTTCGTAAACGCACCGCATTACCTCCCCCACGCTTTGGGGGACGTACTGACCCGTGCGCCCGCAAAATTCCCGCACCCGTTCGGGAATGTCCCCCTCGGGGACGAACTCGGGCGCGTCGGGGTCTATAAAGCACTTGAACGGCTCAACCGCCAGCGCAAGCCTTTCAAGCTCGGCGTAGGAAAGCTCCGTTCCCTCCCGCTTGAACTGCCGTCTTGTCTCTTGAATAAGCCAAAGCCCGATTATGTTTTTGAGGAACGTGGTTTTGCCGCCGTAGCCCGTCTCGTTGGTGATGTTGAACGCCTCGGAAACGGGGTTGATGAGGGGTTCGTCAAGCTCCGTGCCGAACAGCGACCAAGTCCCGCAGGAAATGAAAATGAAGTCTTTTTCCTCGGCGGGAACGGCGCACACCGCGCACTGGGTGTCGTGTCCGCACACCGCGATAACGTTGGCGGCGGGGGCGTTTAATTCCTTGCAAATATCCTCTCTCAGCCGCCCCACAACAGTACCCGACGGTACTATTTTCGTCAGCAGATTTTTCGGTAATTTTAATTTGTCGAGGACGGTTTCAGACCAGTTTTTGTTGACGGCGTTCATCATCTGCGTGGTGGAGGCAATGGAGACTTCCGTCCGCTTTACCCCCGTCAGCAGGTAGTTAAACAAGTCGGGCATAAGCAGCAATTTGTCGGCATTTTTCAGCGTTTGCGGACGGTTCAGCCGCAGGTACAAAAGCTGAAAAACCGTGTTAATATCCATAAACTGGTTGCCCGTGATTTTGTAAAAATTTTCTCTCGGGAACATTTTCAAAGCCCTGTCTGCCATACCCACGTTGCGGCTGTCGCGGTAGTGGACGGGTGCGCCCATAAGCGTGCCGTTTTTATCAATCAAGCCGAAATCCACGCCCCATGTGTCCACGCCGATACTGTCGAAACCGCCCGCCAAAGCGGCTTTGGAAATACCCTGCTTAACCTCGTAAAAAAGGCGGTAAACGTCCCAGTAAAGGGTGTCCCCCAGCTTGACGGGGTTGTTTTCAAAGCGGTGAATTTCCTCAAGGGTAATTTTTTCACCGTCGAATTTTCCCAGCATTGCCCGCCCGCTTGACGCTCCGAAATCAAAGGCTAAAACTCTTTTTTCCGTACTCATTTTACAACTCCTTTTTTGAGTATGATATTGGCGTAAATCGCCTCTTCCCCCGTGGCAACCACGGCGTAGGCGGTTTTCGCACGCTCGTAAAAGGCGAAACGCTCAATCATTTCGATTTTGCAGTTTTCGGGTTCGTACTTGTTGATAATGGCTTTGTACTCGTCCCAAATTGTGGGTACAACGGGGTCGCCCGGCACAACCTCCATAAGCATTACCGGCTTGTCGGTGTAAGTGTCTAACGGGAAAAGTTGCATTACCGCGTCAAGCAGTTCGGGCACACCGTGACCGTCGCAGCGTACCACCCGCTTGCCGATTGTCTCGGCGGGAAAGTTCCCGTCGGCGATAACAATTTCGTCGCCGTGACCCATTTCCATAAGAATTTTCACAAGCTCGG
>JAMPDU010000140.1 GCA_023665505.1 Ruminococcus sp. | reverse complement strand
TCTAATTTGCATACTCTTCTTCGCAGATTTTAGCCTATGTGGACAAGTTCTTAAATTGTCAAAGGAATTTTTGCATAATTTACCCTGCTGTTTTGAGGGGGATTTTGGCAAATCATATATTGTTTATATATTACTCAAATCTAAAAGCTTTGATATTTCAAAACTTGGTACGGAGAAAACCACGCTGTTCCTAAACGTCAGCGACACCGAGCTGTGTTCCGAAAGCAGAACGCCGAACAGCGAGAAGATACGCAATGCGCGTCTTGTGGAGCTTGCCGACTGCTGTGTATGCTTTCTTAATCAAAAACGCCAAAGGAGCGGAACATATCAGACGTATAAATATGAGTATTCGGAGTTTTTGAGAATTGAGGAAAACAATCTTAGGCTTTTGGCAGACAGTTTAACAACAAAACAAGATTAAAAAATGTCACTCCACAAAAAAAGTTACAATATTATTAACACTATTATACTTGATTTTTACTAATCTATCTTGTATCATTTATTTAAATCCATTTAACTTAATTGTCATAAGGAGAATTTTTATGTTTGAAATCAAAGACAAATTTTACCTTGACGGCAAGCCGTTCCGCATAATTTCGGGCACGGTGCACTATTTCCGCACCGTGCCAGAGTACTGGCGCGACCGTCTCGAAAAACTGGTGAATATGGGCTGCAACACCGTGGAGACCTATATCCCTTGGAATTTCCACGAGCCGAGCAGGGGCGAATTTTTGTGGGACGGTATGCGGGACGTCCAAAAATTTATCGAAACCGCCCGTGACTTGGGGCTGTATATGATAGTCCGCCCGTCGCCTTATATCTGCGCGGAATGGGAGTTTGGGGGACTTCCCCCTTGGCTTCTCAAAGACAGGAATATGCGCCTGCGTTGCTCCTACAAGCCCTATCTTGACGCGGTGCGGGACTATTACAGCGTGCTTATACCAAAGCTTGCGCCATATCAGATTGACAGGGGCGGCAACATCATTTTGGTGCAGATTGAGAACGAGTACGGCTACTACGGCAACGATACGGCGTACCTTGAATTTCTGCGGGACACTATGCGTGAGTTTGGAATAACCGTTCCCTTTGTAACCTCGGACGGACCTTGGAGCGAGCCGATTTTCAAGTCGGGTATGGTTGAGGGCGCGCTCCCCACGGGAAATTTCGGCTCGGCGGCGGAATGGCAGTTCGGGCAAATGAAAAAATTTACGGGCGACGGCAAGCCCCTAATGTGTATGGAGTTTTGGGACGGCTGGTTCGACGCTTGGGGCGAGGAGCATCACACCACACCGCCCGAGAAAGCCAACGCCGAACTGGAGGAACTTTTAAAGCGGGGCAGTCTTAACTTTTATATGTTCGAGGGCGGCACGAATTTCGGCTTTATGAGCGGGCGGAACTGCGGCAAAAAAACCGCCGACGTGACCTCCTACGACTATGACGCGCCCTTGACGGAGGACGGACAAATTACCGAAAAATACAGGCTTTTCAAAGAAACAATTTCCAAATATGAAACGGTTAGGGAAGTCCCCCTTACAACAAAAATCAGCCGCAAAAATTACGGTGAAATTTCCTGCACGGGCAAGGCGGATTTGTTCGCGGCGCTTGAAAAAATTGCCGAGCCTGTGAAGTCCCCCTACCCCTTGACTATGGAGGAAATCGGGCAGAATTACGGCTATATTTTGTACCGACTGAACCTCCGCGAGGGCGAGACTGTGAACGAGATACGCCTTGAAAACGCGGCGGACAGAGTTCGGTGCTATCACGACGGGGAGTATTTGTACACGGCTTTCGGGGAAAATATCCACGAAAAATTCGAGCCGGAAAATAAAAATAAAAGCAAAAAAGCGGGCGGAAAAATCGATTTGCTCTGCGAAAATATGGGGCGCGAAAATTTCGGCACAAACCTTGAAAATCAGCGGAAAGGAATTTCGGGGGGCGTGAAAATCAACGACCGCCGTCTTTTCGGGTACGAGATTTTCCCGTTGCCCCTTGACGGGAAACAGCTTGAAAAAATCGAATTTTCGGAAAATTTTTCGGGAAATTCCCCCGCGTTTTACAAGTTTGAATTTAACGCCGATGAGCTGTGCGACACGTTCCTCGATACGAAAAATTTCGGCAAGGGGTGTGCGTTTGTAAACGGCTTTAACCTCGGGCGGTTTTGGGAAATCGGTCCGCAGAAAAGGCTGTACCTCCCCGCGCCGCTGCTGAAAAAAGGGAAAAACACTTTGATAATTTTTGAAACCGAGGGGAAGTCTGCGGAGAAAATTACTCTTGCGGGCGATCCCGATTTAGGGTGATTTCCTAATTATAAATTCAACAGCGTATTATCAATTTTCAGATGATACGCTGTTTTTTATCAATATTCTATTACATCAAGATAAAAATCGCCGTTTTTAACAACAATTTTAACGGAATGAGTTCCGTCCTCAACATCGGCGGAATAATAGCACTGTCTCGCCTTTGAGCTTTGAACGCTTGCCGTTTCAAACAGCTCGCCGTCAATGTAAACCTCAAATTCGGCTGTACCCGTCTGACCGATAAGCGCGAAACGGTTTCCCGCAAAAGAAAATTCAAGGCTCTTTTCATCGGGACTTTCCTCGTTCACAACCGCCTTTGAACGCGTGCGGTTGAAGTGCACGTAGCCGTCGGGGACGGTTCTGTCCCATTCGCCCGCGTAAGTCACGCTCGCGTCGTGGTCGTCCACCCTTGTAATAACGTTATTGCCGCCGACGGGAGTTACTTTAAGATTGTCGAAAATATTGTTGTAAAGTCCGCTGCCGAGAGAAACACGTCCCGAATAGTTGTACGGATTTTCATCGGCGTATTCAAAAATATTTTCGCCGTCAACCTCGGCGGTAAGAACATTTCTGTCCGCCGTAACCTTTGCCGTGTGCCAAACGCTCGGGTCGAAATTATCAATAGTTCCCTCCGAAATTTTGGAGTTGTTACTCTTAACCTCCCACTTCCCCGACGGGTATATTTTCAGCTCGTAACCGTTCTCGGCGGTGTTTGTGCTTATCTCGGCGCAAAGATAACGATTGCCGAGGAAAATATAATTGTCATCGCCACCGCCGTTTTCGTCAAATTTAAAATCAATTTCCGCGGAGTAATTGCTCCAGCGGTCGTCGCCGAGAGAGGTTATGGGGTTTGGCGTACCTCTGAACCGCCAGTCGGTGGGCTTGTTATCGGCGTTAATCATCTGCATAAGGACTTTGTTTCCGTCAACCTCCGCAACCTCGAAAGCCCCGCCGTAATCTGTTGTGTAGAGCGGCGCGTTTCCTCTTTCGGCGAGAAATTCGTCGGCGTACTCAAAATCGTCGGTATAGTTGATGTCAAGCGTGGTATCTTCATATTTGCACCCCGAAACCGACGTGTCGACAGCCTTGTCAAGGGTTGTAACGGTAACTATGGAATAAGGCTTGACTTCGATTGAATAGGCGTATTTTCCGTTCGTTTCGGCGGGAAGATACGTGCCGATATTTTTAAGATAATTTTCGTCGTAAGCCTGCCCCTCGTCGGGTCCACGCGTTTCCCAAACTGTAAAGGGCGCGGCGGCTTTCTCCATATTTTCAAGAGTAAAGGTGTAATTTCTCTGCTCCTCGCTGTCGTTGCAGATTATCAGGGAATAATCCCCCGTTTCCGTGTCCGTCACCGCCATATAGTTGTTGGTGGTTTCGGTAATGGAATGATTTTCCTTGCCGTCGCCGTAGCACGCGCTGTCAATATACCGCCAGCCGTTTTCGATAAAATGTGTAAAGTGGGCGGAAGTCCATATGCCGCTGTCCGCCTCGTAGTAACCGCTCCAAGGGTTTTGGGCGTTCAGCAGGGATTTGGGGAAATACTTTGCTCCCGAATAGTACGCCGCAACTGCGGGTTGGTATTCGTACATAGTCATTCTGCCGTTGTAGTAGCCGTTTATGATACGGTTGCACACGTCCAGCGAACCGTTTACACCGTTAATACCGCAGCCGTTGCTTGTTACCGCAAGTCTTGCGATATTGGTTGAGGCAACGCCCTCGGTGTACCATATTTCCTTGCCGTAAAGATTGTTCAGCATTTTCGCCTTGTCGTTCGCCCAAGTGTTGTAATGCTCCGCAAGAACGTCAACCGCGTTACGCAAGGTCTCGTTGGACATCATTTCGTCGGCGATTTTCCAAGAACCGATTTCGTCCGAGGCGACAATTTTTATTTCGCTGTAATCGTAACGCTGGTCGGTTTCGTTATTCAGCCTGTCAGCGAAATAAATTATCCACTCGGTATCGATCGCGTCAGCCTCGTTCATATCCGCGCTGATGTGGGTGAACTTCATTCCATACTTATCATACGCGCCGTCAATAGCCGCTTTGTACCATTTGTACCGCGTTTCAAAGCCGTTTTCCTGCGATACCTCAAACGCGTCCGTGACCCATTTTGGCTCGCCCCAGCGGAGCAAATCCACGGTAATGTCGGGGTTTATCGAAAGCGCGTCCGCCGCGAACATAAAGCCCGCCCCTCGGGTAACGTCCGCCGTTTCGTCAGCGGAACGCATTATGGACGGTTCTGTTCCCGAAGATGAGTTTACGTCCGAGCCGAACTCGATTTTTATGTGGGTAAGTCCCGCGCCGTAATCGGGCTTGAAAAGCAGGTTCATTATCTCCCAATAGGCGTCGGGATTTTCGGTTTTGTAGTCCATAAGCAGGCGAGAGGAATTGTTTCCCGTAACAACGCCAAGTCCTCTGTAAACCGTGCCCTCGTCCATATTTACGGTGTTCCCGTCGATTGACACAGCTTTGTAGGAATTATCCACCTTTGCGGTTGGGATTTCCTTTTCGGGCGCGGCGGTTGTTTCCGTCGAAGTTTGTTCTGTCTGCACGGCAGTTTCCTCCGTTTCGTTTGAATTTGTGCTTGAATTTCCCGAGCAGCCCGCAAGACAGCAGGGGAGCATAGCCGCGCATATTGCCGCGGATATATATTTTCTGATATTCATTTGAAAAACTCCTTATAAAAATTATTTCAATAATTATAATACAATTTTCAAAAAATATCATTATATAATCTGACTGTTTATATAGAAAATCTGCTGTTTTTGTTGCGTTTTGAAAAATTATATGCTATAATTAAAATTGGTGATAAAGTCGGAAAATCGAAAAGAGGAAAAATATGTCAATAATCGAACACGCTGGCTACTATGACAACCCAATGTACGGGGTAAGCCACGTTCACACGTCCTGCGAAATAATATATGTTGTCGGCGGCAGGCTTTCCGTCACAATCGGCGGGCGGGAAATTTTTCTCACGGAGGGTCATAGTCTGCTTATAAAAAGCCGCAGCCACCATTCCGCAAGCGCGGCGGCGGACGTGCCTTACAGGCGGTTCATTTCAATGATAAACCCTTGGGAACTGCGGAAACAGCTTGTCCGCCCCGACCTTTTCGCAATGCTTACCGACAC
This sequence comes from Ruminococcus sp., assembly GCA_023665505.1. Classification (GTDB taxonomy): domain Bacteria; phylum Bacillota; class Clostridia; order Oscillospirales; family Ruminococcaceae; genus RGIG8773. The sequence goes on along the minus strand of JAMPDU010000140.1, from coordinate 2,431 downwards.
GGGGAAAAGCGGTTTTATTCACATTGAAAACGCGGAAAAGCTGTACCCCGATTTTGTGAAAATGGAGGAAATTTTCAAAAACGGCGAAAATATTTACGGGGAATTAAGCGCGGCGTTGAAAGTGCTGTCGGAATTTTACGAGGCGGTCAGACCCCGTGAGGAAAAGTCCGCAGAACGTTCCGCAAAGCGAATTGCCGACAAGGTGCGGTTTTACATAGAGCAGAATTACGCGGACAATATTAAGGTGTCGCGGCTTGCGGAGGATAATTTTATAAGCGAGGGCTATCTTTCACACGCTTTTAAAGCCGAGACGGGAATGTCCCCTCGGGAGTATCTTTCCCACATACGCTGCGCGAGGGCGTATGAGCTGATATGCCACACGGAGGTGAAATTTGCCGATATTGCCGAGAATACGGGTTTTTGCTGTGCCAACGATATGAGCAGGAAAATTCGTGAATATTACGGAAAATCTCCTACGGAAATTCGGTTCGGAAAATTTTGAATTTATAATGAGACATTCGACTAAGACAAGAAATTATCGGCAAAAAGGCGTTTAAGTCCACGATTTTTACGCCGTCGGCAGAACGGGCTTGCCGAAATTCGACCAATTTATAAAATAGGAAAGAAGGCAAATATATGCAGGCAATTATGGAAACATCGTTTGATATTGTGTACCTTATTTTGGTTATAGCAGTCGGTATCAGAATGATTATTAAAAGCCGAGGAGAAAAACAGTATTTTCTTTTCGGAATAATGGCGGTAATTCTCGGTTCGGGGGACGCGTTTCATTTACTTCCCCGCGCCTATGCGCTTTGTACAACGGGTTTGGAGAATTTTACGGCGGCTCTCGGCATAGGCAAGCTGATTACTTCCGTGACTATGACGGTATTCTATGTACTGCTTTATTTTATATGGCGTATACGCTATAATGTGAAAGACGTAAAAGCATTGACGGCTTGCGTGTGTCTGTTTGCCGCCGCAAGAATTATACTGTGCTTTTTCCCTCAGAATAGGTGGACTTCCGCGGACGCGCCTTGGTCGTGGGGAATATACAGAAATATTCCGTTTGTACTTCTTGGACTGGTTATTATAGTTATATTTTTCAAAAAGGTGTCCGAAACAAACGACAAAGGCTTTCGTTTTATGTGGCTTGCGGTTTTGCTAAGTTTTGGATTTTATATCCCCGTAGTGCTTTTTGCGGACAGCGTTCCAATGCTTGGAATGCTTATGATACCCAAAACCTGCGTTTATGTATGGATTGTGCTTATGGGATATTTTGAGATGAAAAAGACCGGTTGATTTGTGAGTTTTTGCTTGTGCGAGATTTGAACGGGTTGTATTTCTTTGCTTAAATATTGAATTTTATAATATAAAACGGATTCCTGCATTATTATACCATATTCTGACAGATTTGTCAAATTGTCTGTCGGTACGGGCAGTTCACTCATCAACCACCTCAAATCTAACTCCCGCATCTTCCGTATTTTCAAATACCTCAATACCCGAATCAATATGCCCCAAATGCTGACGTTCAAACTGTTCGCCGTTTTGTTTGTAAAGAATGACAAGGCTTCCGCCGGGCGCCCAGTACGCAATATCGCCGACTTCGTAGCCGTCTGAACGCAAATTATCCGTGGGGAGAGCGTACGCGCCGTACCGATAGCACATTTCGCGACCGTACAAGTCCATCATCGGCAGGGTCATAGGCATTTGCTCTATGATTGCCCGAGTAGTCGCGTTGTCCTCCATTACCGCCGTAAGCTCCGTTTCACTGTTTTTGTTTTCTGTTTCTGAATTTTCTTTTTCCGAAACAAATTCCGCTGTTGTTTCAATATTTGCCGCAAGTTTTTCCAAAGCCGCAGAGGTTTCCTCCGAAACTCCCGCACGTTCACAGGCGGAAAGTCCAACCGCCATTGCAAATGTCAATAATAACGCTAAAATTTTTTCCATAGTAAATTCTCCTTTTCTTAGAACAAGTTCTTAATTTGCCATTCCAATATCCGAAAGCCATAGGGCAATATCATCGCCGAAATCCTGCCGCTCGGAACGCAGGGTAATTCCCTCCAAAACAGCCGCGCCGTCCGCAAGGTCGGCAATATTTTTTTCGCTTTTGCCTATTCCCGCGCCAAGCGTGGTACAGAACGGAATTACCGTTTTTCCCGAAAAATCGTACTCCTCAATGAATGAACGTATCGCCATAGGCTCGGCGTACCACCATATCGGGTAGCCGATATATACCACGTCGTATTCGTCCATATTTTCCAAATGTGAGGAAAGTTCGGGACGTTCGTCCGTCCGCATTTCTTTCTCCGCGATTTCCGAGCATTCGCTGTGGCTCACGGGATAATCCTTTACGGTTTTTATGGCGAACAAATCGCCGCCCGTCTGCCTTTGAATTTCCATAGCCGCGTACTCCGTGTTCCCGATTGAG
>JAMPDU010000013.1 GCA_023665505.1 Ruminococcus sp. | reverse complement strand
GCCAGCGCGGGGCTGCGCTGGACCAGCCGCTTGCCTAAAGGGCGTTTGGTTAGGTACTGCATAAATTTAATTACCAAACCGCCGATAAAAAGCGTGTTGAAACGTGTACCAAAAAAAATTTAAATAAACGAAAGGATTTGTTAAAATGAGCATCAAAATTCAGGACTACCACAAGGACTACAAACGCTGGGCTTGGCAGATAAACGATAACGTGACGTTCCCCGAGGACATCACTATGTTTAAGCTGGACGCGCCCAACACAAGCTACGTTTTCGGCGTTATCGACGAGGGCTATCTCGTTCACGGGTACTACGGAAAAAGGCTTGCGGACGGCGATTTGACCTATCTGCTCCGCCTTACGGAGAACCCTTGGACACCCAAAACCAATATGCGGGATATGGGCACTTTTATGGACGCAACCGCCTTTGAGTACCCCTGCCACGGCACGGGCGACTACCGCGAGCCTTGCCTTATGGTTATGGACGGCGAGGGTATGACAACCACGGATTTGCGGTATCAGTCCCACAAGGTTTACAAGGGCAAGCCGTCTTTGGAGGAACTTCCCGCAACATTCGCGAACGAGGACGAGGCTGAAACCCTTGAAATCACCTGCGTTGACAAGCACACGGGGCTTGAGGCTGTACTGCTGTACACGGTTTTCAACGATTTGGACGTTATCACCCGCAGCGTACGCCTGAAAAACACGGGGAAAGCTCCCCTTAACGTTAAGCGGGTGCTGTCCGCCTGTGTGGACTTCGACAACGACGGGTACGACCTTATCACCCTTAACGGCAGCTGGGCGCGGGAGCGTGTTATGGAACGCTGCCGTCTCCACCACGGAAAGCAGGGTATTGACTCGGTTAAGGGAGAGTCCTCCCACCAAAACAACCCCTTTATGGCTCTCGTTTCACACAACGCCGACGAGGATATTGGGGAGGCTTACGGGTTTAACTTCGTTTACAGCGGAAACTTTTTCGCTCAGGCGGAGGTCACGCAGCACAAGTACACACGGGCGGTTATGGGTATCAATCACTTCGACTTTAACTGGCTGCTTGAAAGCGGCGAGGAGTTTGTTGCTCCCGAGGCGGTTATGGTGTACTCCGACGGGGGTATCGGCAAGATGTCGAGGACTTTCCACGACCTGTACCGTCAGCACCTTATTCGGGGCGAGTACAAGGACAAACGCCGCCCCATACTTATCAACAACTGGGAGGCTACTTACTTCAACTTCGACACGGACAAGCTTATCGACATTGCGAAAGAGGCGTCAAAGCTGGGCATTGAAATGCTTGTTATGGACGACGGCTGGTTCGGTCACCGCGACGGGGACAATTCCTCTTTGGGGGATTGGTTTGTGTACGAAAAGAAGTTGAAAGGCGGTTTGAAGTACCTTGTGGACGAGGTTAACAAGCTGGGTATGAAATTCGGCATATGGTTCGAGCCGGAGATGATTTCCCCCGACAGCGAGCTGTACAGAAAGCACCCGGAATGGGTGATACAAGTCCGGGGACGGGAGCTTACCATGTCCCGGGAGCAGTATGTACTGGACTACTCAAACAAGGAGGTTCGGGACTGCGTTTACGGTATGATGAGGGAAGTTTTGGACAGCGCGAATATCGAGTACATCAAGTGGGATATGAACCGTCAGCTGACAGAGGTGGGGTCCACAAGCCTGCCGAAAGAGCGGCAGAGGGAGCTTTGGCATAGGTACGTCCTCGGCGTTTACGATTTGATGAACAGGCTGACAACCGACTATCCGCATATTCTTTTGGAGAACTGCTCGGGGGGCGGCGCGCGGTTTGACCCGGGTATGCTGTACTTCTCGCCGCAGATTTGGTGCAGCGACGACACCGACGCTATCGAGCGTTTGAAGATACAGCACGGCACGTCAATCTGCTATCCCGCGTCGGCAATGGGGGCGCACGTTTCCGACTGCCCAAACCACACGGTGGGACGTTCCACGCCGTTTTCCACGCGGGGCAACGTGGCTATGGTGGGCACTTTCGGCTACGAGCTTGACGTTACCCGCATTCCCCGGGAGGACAGGGACGCTATTCCCGCGCAGATTGCCGAGTTCAACAAGTACAACCCAATTATCCGCACGGGGGATCAGTACCGTATCGGAAACGTTTTCGAGGACAATATGTGGGACGCTTGGATTTTCGTTGCAAAGGACAAGTCCGAGGCGGTATTCACCTTTGTGCAGGTTTTGGGCAGACCCAATTACCGCAGCAGGCGTATCAAGCTGAAAGGGCTTGCTCCCGAGGCGGATTACAAAAATATGGAAACGGGAGAAATTCTCACGGGTTCGGCGCTGATGAACGCGGGGATTTTTGTAAGTCTTGACGGGGATTTTAAGTCTAAAGTTGTGCATTTTGTAAGGCAGTAGTTGGGTGAAACAACCGTTCCTGCAATTTACATTACACAAATTCTGTAGGGGACGGGAAACCCGTCCCCTACGAAAATATTATGAAACGCGTTAAATACAGATAGGCGGGAGCAAGCCCCCGCCCTACAGTTACGAAAACATTTTCGTTAAAAAAATTTGTCAAAAATGCACAATGACAGGTAAATTTTTATATCAAAAAATCTCTTGACGATTTTGCGTTTTTTTGGTATAATAATATTGCAAATGTTATCTCTGTTTATCTTAAATTTAAATTATATTTAGGAGGTTATTTATGAATAATACCAAAAAAATTCTCACGGGCGTTCTTGCGCTGTCTTTGGTTTCGGGTCTTTCCGCTTGCAGCAGCGGCGACAGCTCCGATCCCGATCAGACCACCACTCAGGCTACCACTACCACCACTCAGGCTACGGTTGCGATTAATACCGAGGGTCTTAAGGACGGCGAGGAGGAAGTCCTCGAAAACGCCATGAGCCAGCTGCGGGACGTCGAGCTTGAAAACAAAACCGTAAAATGGCTTGCACACTACGACCTTAACCCATCTACCTCGGGTGCATCAAAATCCGTTGCGCTTGAAATGTTCGAGCAGAAGTACGGCGGAAATATCGAATGGATTTCCACCACTTGGGAACAGCGTTACGACGCGCTTTCCACAAACGTTCTCGGCGGTGTGGGCGTTGACATCTTCCTCGGCGACGACGTTTTCAACTTCCCTAAGGGCATCGTCAGCGGAATGTTCCAGCCTATCGACAACTATATCGACATTAACGACGCTATCTGGCAGAACGTTAAGTCCGGTATGAACGCTTACAGTTTCGGCGGAAAGCACTTTAACATGGTAACAAGCGTTACAGCCGAGGAAATCGTTATTTACAACAAGCAGACCATTGAGGAAAACGGTCTTGACGATCCTTGGGAGCTTTACAAGGCGGGCGAATGGAATTGGGACAAATTCAAGTCAATGCTCCAGGAATTCGTGGACGAGGACAACGACCAGTACGGTCTTGACGGCTACTGGGCGGAAAACGCTCTCCTGCTGTCGGCGGGCGTTCCCACGGTGGGCACTACCGAGGACGGTCACCTTGTCTGCAACCTTAAGGACGCTACTCTTGAAAAGGCTATGAATTTCCAGTACGACCTCTTTAACGCGGGTCTTGTATTCAACAGAGAGCAGTTCAGCTGGTCGGAGCAGCCCGCTATGATGGGCGACGGCAGGCAGCTGTTCTATATTGTTGGACCGTACTATATTCAGAAAGCTCCCGAAACATGGGAAACTAATATAGAACCCGAGAATGTGGGAGTTGCTCCCGTTCCGTCCCCCGCGGATTCAGACCCGTGGCAGGCGGCTAAGATAAACGGTTTCGCTCTTTGCAAGGGCGCGGCTAACCCCGAGGGCGCGGCTTTGTACGCCGAGTGCGCGGTTATAGGCAGCGTTGACGAGGGCGCGATTGCTATCTCGGACAGAAAGATGAAGGACGACTATCAGCTTTCGGACGAGATAATCGCCAACCTTAAGGAAATTGACGCCATAGCGACAAAGTACCCCGTTGTTGACCTTGCGTCGGGCGCGTCCACACAAATCGCGGGCGCAACAACACAGGGCGGCGATAATGTGGGCGTAAGAGCCGCGCTGCACGGCACGGACTGGGCGTCAAACAGAGAATCTATTGCAGACCCTGTTGAGCTGGCGGTAAACGAGGTTGACGTAAACCTCCAGAACGCTATCGCCGAGTTTGAATAACGGTTGAAAGAAAGCTCCGAGGGCTTTAATGTACAATATTCAGCCTTTCGGAGCTTTCAATCAAATAAAAAAGGATTGGAGTTTATTATGAAAAACACTAAGAAAGTTTTAGCGGGCATTATGGCAATATCCATGGTTTCGGGACTTACTGCCTGCGGCGGCGGCAGTGATTCAGACAGCGCGGACGCCACCACAACCACGGAGGCTACCACAACCACTGCGCTTACGGTTGCCATCAACGAGAACGAGTTAAGCGACGAACAGGCGGACTCTTTGAGCAGCGCAATGTCCCAATTGCAGGACGTGGAGCTTGAAAACAAAGAGATCAAGTGGCTTGCTCACTACGACATCAACCCCACCACAAACGGCGCGTCCAAAAAGGTTGAGCTGGAGCTTTTCGAGAGAAAGTACGGCGGTAAAATCACTTGGATACCTACGGAATACGGCGCTCGCTACGACACACTTTCCACAAATGTTCTCGGCGGAACGGGCGTTGACCTTTACGCCAGCGATACCTACAATCTGCCTAAGGGCATAAACAGCGGAATGTTCATTCCCGTTGACGATTACATCGACATCAACGACGCTATCTGGTCCAACACCAAAACAGCTATGGATACGTACAAGTTCGGCGACAAGCACTTTATGTTCGTTACAAACACCATCGCCCAGTACTTTGTGTACTACAACACGGAAACCCTCGAGGAAAACGGTTTGGACGATCCTTGGGAGCTGTACAAAAAGGGCGAGTGGAACTGGGATACTTTCAAGAGCATGCTCCAGGATTTCGTGGACGAGGACAACGACCAGTACGGTCTTGACAACTGGTACAACGAAATGGCGCTTACATACTCAACGGGCGTGCCTATGATTTCGTTTGTGGACGGTCATCTCCAGTGCAACTTCAAAGACCCCACGATTGAAAGAGCGATGAATTTCCAGTATGAGCTGTACAACGCGGGTCTTGTGGCTAATCTTGAGCAGTACGACTGGGTAATTCAGCCTCAGATGATGGGCGAAAAGAGACAGGTTCTTTGGATAGGCGGCTCATGGGAGGCTGAGGGCGATCCCGAGGCATGGGCAATGAAAATTCCTCCCGAGAATTTGGGAATTGCTCCCACGCCTAACCCTGCCGACGCGGAGCACCCCTATCAGGCTGCCGCTTTGGAGGGATACGTTCTCTGTAAGGGTTCGGCTAACCCCGAGGGCGCGGCGCGTTTCGCGGAGTGTACGATACTTGCGAACGTTGACGACGCGGCTCACGAGATTTTCCGTCAGAAGAGAATGGAGGACGCTCACTGGTCGGAAGAGCTTGTTGACAGACTTGACGAGATTAACGGTCTTGCTAAGCAGTACCCGATCGTAGACCTTGCGTCCGGCTGTACGACCCAGATTGCCGACGCTATAACGGGCAGCGCGACTTCACTTATGAAAGCGGCGTTCCACGGTTCGGACTGGGCGTCTACAAGAGAGTCCTATTCGGACAATATCGAGCTTGCGGTAAGCGAGGTCGACGCAGAACTTCAAACTAAGCTGGAGGAGTTTAACTGATTCAATCGGCTTAACCCTACTCCGCAGGCGCGTACCCTGCGGAGTTTTACCCTATCGGTGCAATTTTGATAAGAATGCGAGGACAATTAAAACAGCTCCGCTGAGCCACCCTAAGTCCGTTTTTAGGGCGGAATGCAGCTTTTTTCCCAGCAGCGTTCCCAGCAGAACGGCGGGTATTCCCGTGAGAAAGCATATTGCGGACAAAAGCGGGAGGTTCAGATCAAGGGAGCCCGAGCTTATTCCTGTAACAACAGAATCTGCCGAAAGCGCGGCGGACAGAACGAGAGCCTCTTTTACGGAGATGCTTTTGGAATTGTCGGCGTCGGCGGCAGTTCCGTCGAAAAAAAGTTTTGTGAGCTTGGCGGGGAGCTTTTTATCCCCGTTAAGCCGCGGACTTTTTAAAATAATCTCTTTGAAAAAGTTTTGAAAAAGGTTAATGATCCCAAGTCCCAAAAGCAGCCCAAATGACAGAACGCCGAAAACTCTGCTGTCTATGCAGCGTTTAAGAACTTCCGACAAGGCGGCGGAAAGGGTGAGAAAAAACGCCCCCGTAAAGCTGATTGTTACGGCGGAACGGAACGGTACTTTTATCCCCGCTCCCCCGACCCCGGCGGAAACGGCAAAGCTGTCGGTACATACAGCTATTGTTAATAGAAAATATTTTACCATATACAAGCACAGCTTTCCACTTTGGTTTACTCCTTTAGCAAAATGATTGGTATTGTCCTTGCACTTGCGGAAATGTGTTCCGCGGGAAAACTTTTAAGGTTTTCCATGTTATTTTATGTCAGGAAACCGAAAAGGTGATTTTTTCCAATGGGAGAAATCCGCCTTATCGGGGATTTATTGCGCATTACCTATCACGGCTTTATTTTAATAATATTATTTGAAAGCAAGAGTACACGGTTTTCACGGTATGCAATCGGTTTTTAAATTTTGTTGAGTAAATTAGGAGGTGCTGAGTATGCCTTTAAAGGAAAGAGTTCTGGAGGTCTTGGAAAAAAATAAGGGTAAAAGTGTGTCCGGCAGCGACATTGCCAAAAGCGTGGGCATGACAAGGAGCGCGGTTTGGAAGGCTGTCAAAACGCTGCGTGAAGAGGGATACTTTATTTGCGCGGTAACGAACAGGGGCTATTGTCTTTCGGAGGAAAACGATTTCCTCAGCGAGCAGTCCATTGTGCCGAACCTTAAAACAAAGGCTCTCGGCAGAAAAATGGACGTGTTTAAGACGATAAGCTCCACAAACGATTTCGCCAAAAGCCTTGCTCAATTGGGCGCGGTGCACGGAACGACGGTTATTTCCGAGGTGCAGACCAACGGCAGGGGCAGAATGGGCAGGAGCTTTTACGCCCCCAACGGAATGGGCATTTACATGAGCGTTATCCTGCGGCCTCAGCTTTCGGTGGAGCACTCGCTGCTGATTACGTCCTGCGCGGCTGTGGCTGTGGCGGACGCGGTTGAAAAGGTTGCTGGCATGGAGTGCAAAATAAAATGGGTTAACGATATATACGCGGCGGGTTCAAACAAAAAGCTCTGCGGAATTCTTACGGAGGCGTCGGTTAACGTGGAACAGGGCGGTTTGGAATACGCAATTGTGGGAATGGGCATAAACGTGCAGAACACGTCGTTCCCGAAAAATATTGCCGACGTGGCAACCTCAATACGCATGGAAACGGGCAGGACGGTTTCCCGCAGCAAGCTGGCGGCGGAAATTCTCAACTGCCTTGAGGAACGGCTTGCCAACATCAGCGACAGGAGTTTTTTGGACGAGTACAGAAACCGTTCAAACGTTATCGGCAAGCGTATCGAGGTCACCCACAACGACAGGACGGAAATTATGGACTGCCTTGGAATAGACGAAATAGGCAGACTGATAGTCCGCCGCGAGGACGGGGAGGAAAAGGCTCTTACCTCGGGCACGGTGAGAATAGCATAAAAAAATCCGCATATCGTTTTGAACGGTATGCGGAATTTTTTTACTCAATGACTAAGTAAGTCTGGGTGGAGGGGGCTATAAGCGGCTCGGTGAAACCGTCCTCGCCGGTGAGGGAAACGTCGGCGGCGATAAGCCTGTCGCTGCTGACCACAAGGGTGGCGACGACGTTTTCGGGGCGGTCGGGGTAGTTCAGCACCTGATAGGTAAACAGGGTGGCGGGCTTGCCTTTGTACTTTTCAAGGTCGAAACCTTGGCTTTTTTGCAGCTCCGCGTACTCGGCGTAAACCCCGTCAAAGTCCGAGGGGACGGTTATATCCTCCCGTGAAATGGGGTCGGGTTTGACAATCCAGCCCTGTTTGTTGAGAAATTCCACCCGCTGTGCGTTGGAGGACATTGCAAGAATGCTGTCGGTTTCCGTTTCCTCTTTTGCCTTGCACCAAAACGCAAGAGCGGCTATTGCCGCGATAACAAGCACAAGAAACAGGATAATTTTTATTCCTTTTTTTGATGAACCTTTGCTCATAAATATACACTCCTTTAAAAATACAAGCTGTTTATATATATTTATGCGGGCAAGTCCGAATTAATTAACAATTAATAATTAATAATTAATAATTTTCCGAATTTTTTCTTTATTTATAATCACTGACACTAACACTAACATTAACATTTACATTAGCATTTACATTTACATTAACATTTACATTTACATTAACAGCTTATTTTGCTTACGTTTGTTTAACAAAAAAAGCATTTGCTTGTTTTGCTTACGTTTGCTTAATAAAAAAGCATTTGCTTATTTTGCTTGCGTTTGCTTTTTTTGTATGGGACAGAAAAACCGTACCATACAAACTATGTCAAATGCATTTGCAAAAAAATAACTATTAATTCGTAAAATGTTGACTTACGGGGAAAAATTTGCTATAATTAAAATAAAAACGGAGTGATAAATATGAACGGGGAATTAAATCTTCTGAAAAAACGCAAAAAAGGTTTGCTGAGAATAATTTTCAGCAGGACGGGTATTATTATTCTGCTGCTGCTTTTGGCGGTGGGCTGCTTTTTGATTTCGGAAATATTTTTCGCCGCTCTCATCGGCAGAATTTTGGGCGGGTTGGGGCTTTTCAACCTCTGCGTTATCGTGTACCTCATCAACAGCGATATGGACAGCTCCGCGAAACTGACCTGGATTTTGGTAATTTCCGTCACCTCTTTTTTCGGCACGATTTTTTATATTTACACCAAATCCGACGTCGGCAGCCGAGCCATCGGCACGGGGTACAACAAATTGGTGAAAGACCACAAGCGGGAAATACAGCAAGATAACGCCGTTATGGAGGATCTGAACGCCGTCAGCCGCGAAACAGCCGAGCTTGTCCGCTACCTTGACAGGAGCGGCACGTACCCCGCCACGGCGGGAAATAAGGTTACGTACTACCCTCTCGGCGAAAACAAGTGGGAGGCTATGCTGGAGGAACTTAAAAAAGCCGAGAAGTTTATTTTTATGGAGTACTTTATAATCGACGAGGGGAAAATGTGGGGCAGTATCCTGCACGTTCTCGCGGAAAAAGCGAAACAGGGCGTGGAAGTACGGGTGATGTACGACGGCACATGCGCAATCGCCCTGCTGCCGTATAACTATCCCAAAATGCTGGCGGAGTACGGCATAAAATGCAAGATGTTTTCGCCCATACGCCCGTTTCTGTCCACCCACTACAACTACCGCGACCACAGGAAAATCCTCGTTATCGACGGAAAAGTCGGCTTTAACGGCGGGGTGAACCTTGCGGACGAGTACATAAATCACACAAGTCCTTACGGGCACTGGAAAGACACCGCCGTGAAAATCGAGGGCAAAGCCGTTGACAATCTTACGCTGATGTTTTTGAACATGTGGTCGCTGGGCGAGCGAAACCCCGATTACCAAAGCTATTTGGGACTTGCGGATACCTTTGAGGAAAAGGGGTACGCCGTGCCTTTCGGGGACAACCCTTTCGACAACGACAAAGTCGGGGAAAAGGTTTATATGGACATTCTCAACCGGGCGAATAATTACGTCCACATTATGACGCCCTACCTTATTTTGGACGACGAGCTGCTGACGGCGTTAAAATATTCCGCCGAAAGGGGCATCGACACAAAGCTGATACTGCCGGGAATTCCCGACAAAAAGCCTGTGTACGCCCTTGCCAAGACGTACTTTAAAACCCTCCTCGATTCGGGGGTGGAGATTTATCTGTACACCCCGGGCTTTGTGCACGCAAAGGTGTTTGTTTCGGACGGTATTAAGGCGGTTGTGGGCACGATAAACCTCGATTACAGAAGTCTTTACCACCATTTCGAGTGCGGCACGTATCTTTACGGCGCGGACTGTATCGCGGACATCGAGGCGGATTTCGCGGACGCGCTGAAAAAGTGCGAAAAAGTCACCTATGAAAGCATTAAAAAGGAGAAAGGGTTTACAAAGATTATGGGGCGGTTTATGAGGCTGATTGCGCCGCTGCTTTAAGCATTATTGACGGGCTTTCATTGCTCATTAAACGATAACCGTTAATGTTGCAGGGGCGGGTTCTATATCCGCCCCTGCATATTTACCATAACCCTTGCTATTTCTAAAAAAATATGTTAAAATAAGAAAAATCAAAATGAAATGAAGTGGTGAAGATTAAGACGAAAACGGCGGCTTTTTTATGTATATGTGTTTTTATAACGACATTTTTTCCCGCTTGCTCAGGGGCTGCGAACGGTACCCCGCCCAATGAGAAAATTTTTTTTACGGACAAAAACGGTATCTCCTTTTCCCTGCAAACAACCCCCTGTTCGGGCGGCAGGGGCAACGGCGCGGTCGCTCTCGAGGCGGACGGCGAAAATACGTATTTATACAGCGCGGATATGGGCAGGTCCTTTCACAAGGTGCGGGAACGGGGCGTTTCACTGAACAGGCTCGAGGAGGGCAGTTTCTCGGTATGCCTTATGGAAAGGGATATGCCCGATACGGTCACGGATATTTACACGGTTTATTTGGAAAGTACGGCAAACCCGTACCCAATAACCGTGACGGCGGTAAGCGGCGCGGAAAAAATTGTCAATGACGGTGAGATAACTTTACGTATGGAAAATTTTGCCGCCGATACGGACAGTACGGACAGCACGGAGTATGAGGCGACGGTTGACGGCTGGGAAACAAGCGCGGTCTTTTCGGGGGGAACGGTGAGTTTTCCCTCGCTGGGAGAGGGTATTTACTTTGCGGCGGTCAGGGAAAAAGATAACCCCGGGATTGTTTCGCCTACCCTGCGTGTGCCTGTTGCGCACGAAGATATTGGTACTAAGGCGTACATAGAGGCGGCGGCTTTGCTGCAAAATCCCGAATTGCCTACGGGGTGCGAGGTAACGTCCCTGACTATGCTGTTAAACCATATCGGCTTTGACGTTGACAAGCTGACCCTTGCGGACGAGTACCTGCCGAAAGGAGAGTACCGCAAAGCCGATTACAGAAAGGTTTTTGTGGGAAATCCGAGGGACAGGGACGCTTACGGCTGCACGGCGGACGTTATTGCGGAGACTGCCGAAAAATTTTTGTCGGACTGTGATACGGGCGGCAATTGGCGGGTTGTGAACCTTACGGGGTGTACGCCTAAGACGCTTTATTCCGCAGTGAAACACGGAAACCCCGTGGTTGTGTGGGGCAGCATAAATATGGGGGAAATCATCGAGGATTACGTGACTTGGACGGACGAGGAGACGGGCGAGCTTATTTCATGGGTGGGCGGCGAGCACTGTATGCTGCTTACGGGGTATGACATGAGAGAACGGGCGGTGTACGTCAACGACCCGCTGCGGGGGCAGGTTTCCTATGACGTGGGGGTGTTTGAGGAGAGGTTTGAGGAGCTTGGCAGGAACGCGGTTATTATTATTGAGGGGAAATAAAATTCCCCCGCCCGTTAAGGAGTTAACCGAAACAGGCAGGAGAAAAACTTGCTTATAAATCAATTTACGCCATGCTTAACTCTGTCTCTTACCTCGGCGAGCTTTGCGTCGTTGAAACGGTCGAGAGTTCCCACAAGGTAGCCCGTGATACGTCTGATACGCTCGATGCCGACGCCGTTGTCGCCCTCGTGACGTCCGCACTTGGGGCAGGTGTCGCCGATTATGCCCGTGTAGCCGCATACAGGGTCACGGTCTACGGGGTGGTTTATCGAGCCGTAGCCTATGCCCGATTCCTTCATGCAGCGGACTATCTTCTCAAACGCCGAGAGATTATTCATGGGGTCGCCGTCAAGCTCCACATAGCTGATGTGCCCCGCGTTTGTAAGGGCGTGGTAGGGCGCCTCTATCTTTATTTTGTCGAAAGCGTTTATGGGGTAATACACGGGTACATGGAAAGAATTGGTATAGTACTCCCTGTCGGTAACGCCTTTAATTTCGCCGAAAAGTTTTTTGTCCATGCGGATAAATCTGCCGGAAAGTCCCTCGGCGGGGGTGGCGAGGAGGGTGTAGTTCATGCCGGTGCGTTTGGTTTCCTCGTCCATTCTCTCGCGCATGCGGGAAACTATTTCGTAGCCTAACTTTCTTGCCTCTTCGTCCTCGCCGTGGTGCTTGCCCACGAGAGCTTTTAAGCACTCCGCAAGACCGATAAAGCCCATTGAAAGCGTACCCTGCTTAAGCACTTCCTCGACGGTATCGTTGGGTCCCAGCTTGTCCGAGCCTATCCAAATTCCCTGCCCCATAAGGAACGGGAAGTTCTTGACGCGTTTCTGCGCTTGAATTTTGTACCGCGCCATAAGCTGCTCGCAGACTAAGTCCATAATTTCCTCGAGGCTGTCGAAAAACGCTCCCACGTTATGGTTTGCGTTTATGGCAAGCCGGGGGAGATTTATTGAGGTAAAGCTGAGGTTTCCCCTGCCTGTGACTATCTCGTTTGAGGGGTCGTAGGCGTTGCCGATAACCCTTGTGCGGCAGCCCATGTAGGCTACCTCGGTGTTGTAGTCGCCGGGTTTGTAGTACTGAAGATTATAGGGCGCGTCGATAAAGGAGAAGTTGGGGAAAAGTCTCTTCGCCGAAACGCGGCAGGCGAGCTTGAACAGGTCATAGTTGGGGTCTTCGGGGTTGTAGTTTACGCCCTCTTTTATTTTGAAGATGTGTATGGGGAAAATGGGCGTTTCGCCGTTGCCCAGACCCGCCTCGTGGGCGAGAAGAACGTTTTTGATGACCATTCTGCCCTCGAGGCTTGTGTCTAAGCCGTAATTTATGGAGGAAAAAGGCACTTGCGCGCCTGCTCGGCTGTTCATGGTGTTGAGGTTATGGATAAGAGCCTCCATAGCCTGATAGGTGGAGCGGTCGGTTTCTTTGGTGGTGTTTTTGGCTGTGAATTCCTGGACGCGCTTTGCGGTATCGGCGTCGATGTAGCGGCAGAGCTTTTCAAATTCCGCCTCTTTGTAGCCGTTGTCGTTGCCGAGAATGGGATAAATTCCCTTTTCGTCCAAAATTTCTTTGGCGATGGTGTCGCTGACTTCCTGACCGTTGTCGAGCTTGGCAATCATTTCCAGACATCTCGCGATGTTGTAGACGTACTTTTTGCGGTAGGTCTTTTTAACGCCGTCAGCCATTGCGTACTCAAAATTGGGTATGCTTTGACCGCCGTGCTGGTCGTTTTGGTCGGACTGAATGGCTATACACGCAAGGGCGGAGTAGCTGCCTATATCGTTGGGTTCGCGGAGAAAGCCGTGCCCCGTGGAAAAGCCGTTCTTGAAAAGTTTTATCAAGTCAATCTGACAGCAGGTGGTTGTCAGGGTGAGGTAGTCAAGGTCGTGAATGTGAATGTCGCCTTTGTTGTGGGCTTTGGCGTGGCGGGGGTCCAGGACGTACATCTCGTAAAACTGCTTTGCCCCCTCGGAGCCGTACTTAAGCATAGTGCCCATGGCGGTATCGGCGTTGATGTTGGCGTTTTCACGCTTGATGTCGCTGTCCTTGGCGGCTTTGAAAGTCAAGTCCTCATAGACTTTCATAAGCTTGGTGTTCATTTCCCGGGCGCGGGTTCTGTCGGAGCGGTACAGAATATAGGACTTGGCGGTTCTGGCGTGACCGTCCTCAACGAGGACTTTTTCCACCATATCCTGCACCTGCTCGACGGTGGGGACGCACTTGCCGTACTTGTCCTCAACGGCGTCGCAGACCTTGTCCGCAAGCTCGAGGGAGATATTATAGTCGCTGCCCCCCACGGAGCGGGCGGCTTTATATATAGCCTGGGCAATTTTTTCCATATTGAATGTAACGGTTCTGCCGTCTCTTTTTCTGATTTGAGTAATCATAGTTATTTTCCTCCATTTTTGTAAAACACAATATCTTGTGGTTTGTTGCCGACTATATACAAGTATATAGTATTTGAGCGGTTTTGTCAAGCAGATTATTGTAAAATTTACGGGGGAAAATTTGTGCATATTTACTATACAAAAAAATAAAAGCGTGGAAGTAATTTCCACGCTTTTGGCTTTTAAAGTTTTACCCACACGAAATCGTCTTTCGTACCGCTTGTGTTGACCGTACCCAACGATATACCGTCCGAAAACGCCTCGCACGCCTCGCGCAGCTGTTCCAACGCGGAGTAGAGCTTTGCGTTCGCCGTACCCATTCCCGTGCTGTGCCGCACTATGCCGTCAAGCATATAGCTGTCGGCGGGACTTGCAAGCATTGCCTCGCGCAAAGCGCAGGCGTCTTCAACGCTTGTCTTTATGCCCAGCGACGAGTTGTGGAGAACCTGCGACCTGTCCGTTGTCAGGACAGACGTCAGCGGGTTGTGTATTCCTCCGCCAACGCCGCAGCGGTCGAATTCGGCGGTGATTTTGTACAAGTCCGCGTTTGTGGGTTTCCTTCCCGAAGTGTACTTCTCGATAATCGCCGCCCGAACGTCATAGTCGCTCATATCGCCGTACAGAGCCTCTCGGCGTGCTTTTTGCCTTGCGGCTGTATCGCCGACGGCAACCTCAAGCTCATCGTAAAACTTGTCAACAAGCTCTCCGTAAAAATCCTCGGAATGGGGAGGACGTGCATATGGAACTGCGTTAATGTCAAGAAAATTTTCGCCGTAACAGTGCTTATACTTTTCGTATATCGCTTTGTAAATCTCGGCGGCAGACATTCCCGTAAAATCTTCTGCGGCGGTAAGTTTTTCGTAATCCCAATAATTTTTCCCGTTATAGCACGTACTGTTGTAATTTAATCCCATTTGAATTTGATAATCCCGCTCGGGGTCGCCTGTGGGATAAAACGAGTATCTTTTGGAAAAATCCGCGATAGGAGTACCGTCCTCGGCGTACTTTTGACCGTTCATTTCGATTACTTTGGTTTTTGCGGAATTTTCCGCAGCAATTCCTCTGTTCATTCGGAGGTACTCCAAATACGTTTCCTTGTCGGGGAAACCCCACTTTTCCGCCGCGCATTCGACGAGGTCTCGCACGGGCATATCAACGTCCTTGAACATAGACGGAGTGTAACGAGGGTTTGTGCTTATTGTTACTTGCATATCCATAATACTTCACCTCCTTAAAGTTTTATCCACACGAAATCGTCTTTCGTGCCGCTTGTGTTGACCGTACCCAACGATATACCGTCCGAGAACGCCTCGCACGCCTCGCGCAGCTGGTCTAACGCGGAATAGAGCTTTGCGTTCGCCGTACCCATTCCCGTGCTGTGCCGCACTATGCCGTCAAGCATATAGCTGTCGGCGGGACTTGCAAGCATTGCCTCGCGCAAAGCGCAGGCGTCTTCAACGCTTGTCTTTATGCCCAGCGACGAGTTGTGGAGAACCTGCGACCTGTCCGTTGTCAGGACAGACGTCAGCGGGTTGTGTATTCCTCCGCCAACGCCGCAGCGGTCGAATTCGGCGGTGATTTTGTACAAGTCCGCGTTTGTGGGTTTCCTTCCCGAAGTGTACTTCTCGATAATCGCCGCCCGAACGTCATAGTCGCTCATATCGCCGTACAGAGCCTCTCGGCGGATATTTGCAATATCCTCGTCAATTCCGCAAGCCGACCTTATCTCACCGTTAAAGCGACCGATAAGACCTCTGAAACTGTCAAAGCCGCTTGCGGAAACATACGGAACAGCGTTAATGTCAAGGAAGTTTTCGCCGTAACAGTGCTTATACTTTTCGTATATCGCCTTGTAAATCTCGGCGGCTGACATTCCCGTAAAATCTTCCGCGGCGGTAAGCTCTTCATAATCCTGCCAGTTTTTATCATCAACGCAGGTTATGTTATAGTTCAGCCCCATTTGCAGTTGATAATCGTGTTCATGGTCGCCTGTGGGAGTTATTTCATATGATAATTTATATGATTTAAACAGGTCGACATTTGCAATAGGAGTACCGTCCTCAAAGTACTTTTGACCGTTTATTTCGATCACCTTGGCTTTTGAGAAAGTTTGGGCGGCTGTTGAATTTTCCTCACCGGGGAAAACATCCGCGCCTCTAATGTACTCGTAAAACTCCTCTTTGCTTGAGAAATAGCCTTGCTCTACCATGTAGTCTCCGAAGTCTGTCACAACGGCGTCTTTGGGTATGCCCTCGTGCTTGATAAGACTTGGGTCTATGCTGTCGCTTTTTTTAGTTTTAGTTTGGGTGGCACCGCCTCCGTAATAAGTATTTGCATTGGTATTAATAGTGTTGGTCATAATTATTCACCTTTCTTTAATAAATTAAATTAAAAAAGTTCAAAATACTGTTGGCGCAATATTTTGATGTGCTTATGACCCTCTGTAAAGTATTGTATTTTTATTATACATTATTTTTTGGGGGTTGTCAAGGGGGGAAATTTGTATTTAATTAATAATCATTTTTGAACGAGTTATGTCTAAAAAATTACAAGGAAATGAAAGCCTTTTGAAAAAATCAAACAAAAAACCCCTCGGCTGACCCAAAAAGTCAACCGATAATAACGCCCTCGCCGCTCTCCACAAGCTCGCCCAGAACGTAAGCCTCCTCGCCCGCGGACTTTATCGCCGCAATTGCCTTGTCGGCGTCGTTTTTGTCCACCACAACACACATTCCCACGCCCATATTAAAGGTGTTGAACATATCCCGCTCGGGGATATGCCCCGTCTTTGCGATAAGGTCGAATATGGGCAGCACCCGAACGTCCGAACGGGCGATTTTTGCGGAAAGCCCGTTAGGCAGAGAGCGGGGAATATTCTCGTAAAATCCGCCCCCCGTGATGTGGCTGATTGACTTCACCTGCACCGCCTCAAGCAGGGACATTACCGCCTTGACGTAAATCTTCGTGGGGGTCAGCAGACATTCGCCCAAGGTCGTGCCGATGTCGGACTGGTGTCTCGCCAAGTTCTGCTCGTTGACGTTGAAAACCTTGCGCACCAGCGAAAAGCCGTTTGAGTGCAGACCGCTTGACTTTATGGCAATCATCACGTCCCCCGCCTTTTGGGCGGACGGGTCGAGAATTTTGTCCTTGTCGACAATTCCCACGGAAAATCCCGCAAGGTCGTACTCCTCGTCGGGCATAAGCTGGGGGTGTTCCGCAGTCTCGCCGCCTATCAGAGCGCAGCCCGCCTGTACGCAGCCCTCCGCAACTCCCGAAACAATACTTGCAATCTTTTCGGGGAAATTCCTGCCGCAGGCGATATAGTCCAGGAAAAACTGAGGTTTCGCGCCGCAGCAGATAATGTCGTTCACGCACATTGCCACGCAGTCAATGCCCACAGTGTCGTGCTTGCCGAGGATAAAGGCGATTTTGATTTTCGTACCCACGCCGTCCGTGCCCGACACAAGGACGGGTTTTTTTATCCCCGTCAAATCAAGCTCGAACAGACCGCCGAACCCGCCTATTCCCGACAGAACGCCGCCCGTCACGGTGCGTGCGACGTGAGCTTTCATCAGCTCCACCGCCTTGTATCCTGCGGTAACGTCAACGCCCGCCTCCTTGTAGCTTTCGGAAAAACTTTTCATAATTGCACACCTTTCTATTATTTTTATCTCCTTGGTAATTTAAGTTTAATTTTACCATTAAATACTCCTGTACCAATTAAAACTGCTGCTGTTACAGAACCTACTACAGTTGAAATTATTTTCCAATCGAATGCTTTTTTTTCAGAATCCTTTTCATTTGCAACAGTTAAAACTTCTTTTTCAGATTCCCGAATTTCAGTATCCTTTTCATACATCATATGTAAAGTTTCCATTTGCTTTTCAAGTATATCTTTTCTTTCCTCTTGAGTTATATTAGGGTCATCTAAAAATTTGCTTAATTCAGAAATAAAATTATTACCACATTCAAAACATAGTTTTCTACTTTCTGTATTACTTTCAATTTCTCTATCCATAATACTATATACGTGGTTTGTACTTTCATTATCACTTTCAATGATTTCCCCACAAATTTTAGTTTGTTCATTAAATGTTGATTTAACTAAATTTATAAATTCAGGATATTGCTCTAAAACTTGCTTAGCAACTTCTGAATTAAGTTCATTAAATTTTGAAGTAAATCCCAATACATTAAATGTATCATTTTTAGAAAATTTTTTTAAATTTGGTCTCTCTATAAATGATGTTAATTGTTTTTCATTGTCTGTATATTTAGCCATTTTGACACCTCCAAATTTACATTAATATTTTTGTGTTGGACATTATACTTACTTTTTAATCTTAAACTCAAACTTATCCTTAGGCGTTTCTGCGGGAACAGGCGCGGGGTATACCCCCGTAAAGCACCCTTTGCAGAACTCGCACCGTGAATTTTCCGCCAATTTTCCCACCGCCTCAACGCTGAGATAGCCCAGACTGTCCGCGCCGATTTCCTCCGCGATTTCGGGGACGGTCATTTTGCAGGCGATGAGATTTTCCTTGCTGTCAATGTCCGTGCCGAAATAGCAGGGGCTTATAAACGGCGGACAGGAAATCCGCATATGAATTTCCTTCGCCCCCGCCTCGCGGATAAGGCTGACGGTACGGCGGCAGGTCGTCCCCCGCACAATGCTGTCATCTATAAGCACCACCCGCTTGCCCTCGACGATTTCCCTGATGACGTTCAGCTTTATCCGCACGGAATTTGTCCGCTCCGACTGGGTGGGCTGAATGAACGTCCTGCCGATATATCTGTTGCGGATAAATCCCACGCCGTAGGGTATTCCCGAGGCGTTGGCGAAACCCAGAGCCGCGTCCAGACCGCTGTCGGGTACGCCTATTACAACGTCCGCGTCAACGGGGTGTTCCTTCCAAAGGTACTCCCCCGCTTTCATACGCGCCTTATGCACGCTCGACCCCTCGATAACCGAGTCGGGGCGGGCGATGTAGACGTACTCAAACACGCACAAATGGGGCTTTTCGGCAACGTGAGTATCAATGCTCCGCAAGCCGTTTTCGTTGATAACCACAACCTCGCCGGGGCGCACGTCACGGACGAATTCCGCGCCGATACTGTCGAACGCGCAGCTCTCCGATGCAATAACGTAAGCCTCCCCCAGCCGTCCTATGGAAAGGGGTCTGAAACCCACGGGGTCTCGGGCGGCAATCAGTTTTTTGGGAGACATTACCACAAGGGAGTACGCCCCCTTGATTTTCTCCATGGTCTTGACCACCGCCTCTTCGATTGAGGAACAGACAAGCCGCTGTTGGGTTATGGCGTAGGAAATTACCTCTGTGTCGTTGGTGGTGTGGAAAATCGCGCCGCCAAGCTCGAATTCCCGCCGCAGCTCAAACGCGTTGGTAAGGTTGCCGTTGTGGGCAAGCGCCATAGGTCCTTTCATATGGCGCACCACCAGCGGCTGGGCGTTTGAGCGGTTGGAATTGCCCGTGGTTGAGTAGCGGACGTGTCCCACCGCGATATTGCCCTGCCCCAGGTTCGCAAGGGTATCCTTGTCGAAAACCTCGTGGACAAGTCCCAAATCCTTGTGATAGCTGAACACGCCGCTGTCGTTCACCACAATTCCGCAGGACTCCTGCCCGCGGTGCTGCAAGGCGTACAAACCGATATACGTCTGCATGGCAACGTCCATAACGTCTTTGCTGTAAATGGCGAAAACGCCGCATTCCTCGTGAATACCGTTCATAGGGTTCATTCCTTTCCGTTCCAACAGTAACTGCACAGCTTGCACTGGGGCAAGCCAACCGCCTTGACAGTACCCTCTAAGGACTGAAATTCCAGCGATGTCAGCTTAAGGCGGCGGCAAATTTCGTCCCGCAGTTTCCTTCCCCGCTCGGTACGGGAATTGCTGTACTCTTCTATGTACTTCACACCCTCTTCGCCCTCAAGCTCGTCGATGATTTTTCTCGCAATAAGGTCAAGCTCCGAGGTGCTGCGGGAAAAATTCAGATATTTGCAGCCGTACATAATCGGCGGACAGGCGGAACGCATATGCACCTCTTTCGCGCCGTTTGCGTACAGAAATTCAACGGTCTCCCTCATCTGCGTGCCGCGGACGATACTGTCGTCCACAAAAAGCAGCTTTTTGCCATCGATAAGCTCGTGGACGGGTATCAGTTTCATTTTTGCGACTTTGTTACGCATTGCCTGACTTTGGGGCATAAAGCTCCGCGGCCAAGTGGGGGTGTACTTCACAAAGGGGCGGGCAAAGGGAATTCCGCTCTTATTGGCATACCCGATGGCGTGGGGAATTCCCGAGTCGGGAACGCCGCAAACGTAGTCCACATCGGGGAGCGTGCCGTTATTGATGTCGGTTTCAGCCATGATTTCGCCGTTGCGGGCGCGCATAGTCTCCACGGTTACGCCCTCGTACACCGAGTTTGGGTAGCCGTAGTACGTCCACAAAAAGGTGCATATTTTCATATCCTCAACGCCGCCGTCAAGGACTTCGCAGCTTGTGGGGGTGATTTTCACAATCTCGGCAGGGAGCAGTTCCCGATAGGTCTCATATCCCAGTTTCTGGAAAGCAAACGACTCAAAGGAAAAGCACCAGCCGTCCTCCCGCCTGCCGATAATTATGGGTAAACGCCCTCGCTTGTCGCGGGCGGCGATAATGCCGTCCTCGGTAAGGACTAAAAGGGACGCCGTGCCGTCAATCTTCGACTGGGCGTAGCGAATTCCCTCCACAAAGGAATTTTTCTGCGAAATAAGCGCGCCCACAATGGAGCTGTCGTTTATCTTTCCGCTGCTCATGGTTT
This sequence comes from Ruminococcus sp., assembly GCA_023665505.1. Classification (GTDB taxonomy): domain Bacteria; phylum Bacillota; class Clostridia; order Oscillospirales; family Ruminococcaceae; genus RGIG8773. Next base: position 17,436 of record JAMPDU010000013.1, on the reverse strand, counting down.
CAAAGCTGGCAAAGCAGTTGTCCAAAAACTCGCCCCGCAGCTCGTCCGCGTTGTTGATTATGCCCACGGTACAGACCGCGTACAGCCCCAGCTTTGACCGCAGCAAAATCGGCTGAGGGTCGCTGTCGCTTATGCAGCCTATGCAGAGTTTGCCCCGCATGGTTTCAACGTCCTTTTCAAATTTTGTCCTGAACGGTGAATTTTCAATGCTGTGAATATTCCGCTGAAAGCCCAGCTCGGGGTCGTAAGCGGTCATACCGCCCCGCCTTGTGCCGAGATGAGAGTGATAGTCCGTGCCGAAAAAAACGTCGCTTATGCAGTCGTTCAGTGTGGCTGCTCCAAAAAATCCGCCCATATTTTTCCCTTTCTTATCGTGGGGCAGGAATTTCTCCCGCCTATTTAGAACGTATTTTAACATTTTGTAGGGGACGGGTTTCCCGTCCCGCGGGCGGGGAGACCCCGCCCCTACAGAAAATCAAACGAAAATTATTCGCCGAATATCCTCTTCATCATCTCTTGGTACGCCTCTTCAACGCCGCCCATATCACGGCGGAAACGGTCTTTGTCAAGTTTTTCGTGGGTCTTGCTGTCCCAGAAACGGCAGGTGTCGGGGGAAATTTCGTCCGCAAGCAAAATCTTGCCGTGAAATCTGCCGAACTCGATTTTGAAGTCGATAAGGTCGATGCCGTGTTCCTTGAAAAATTTCAGCATAAAATCGTTTACCGCAAAGGCGTATTTGGAAATGGTATCAATTTCCTCCCGGGTGGCAAGACCCAGTCCCAGCGCGTAGTAATCGTTGATGAACGGGTCGCCCAAATCGTCGTTTTTGTAGCTGAACTCCAGCGTCGGCTGCTTAAGGGGAGTACCCTCCTCAATGCCCAGCTTTTTGGAAAAACTTCCCGCCGCCACGTTGCGAACGATAACCTCGAGAGGGACAATCTCAACCTTTTTGACGATAGTCTCCCGGTCGCTGATTTCCTCCACAAGGTGGGTGGGAATTCCTTCCTTTTCAAGCAGACCGAACATATAGTTTGTCATCTTGTTGTTGACAACGCCCTTGCCCCGAATTGTGCCCTTTTTCTCGCCGTTGAACGCGGTTGCGTCGTCCTTGTAGTCGACGATAACCATATCGGGGTCGTTTGTGGCAAAGACTTTCTTAGCCTTTCCCTCGTAAAGCTGTTCCTTTTTCTCAATGTTTGCCATTTTAAATTCCTCCAAAAAATTTATTTTAATATAATTTTTGCAATTTCATTAGGGGTCGACACTATGTAATCCGCCCCCGCCTTTTCAAGCTCCTCGCGGGTACCTCCGCCCCACAGAACGCCTGCGGAACGTATTCCCACCGCCTTTGCGCCATCTATGTCATAGAACCTGTCCCCAATCATAAGGACTTGCCCCAAATCGGTTTCCCCGCAGCGTTTGAGAGCGTCCCGGATAACCTCGGACTTAACTCCCCGCGAGCCGTCGTTAGCCGCACCGCAGACCTCCTTGAAAAACTTTTTTATGCCAAAATATGTAATTATTTTGTCCGCAATGTTTTCGGGCTTTGTGGTAGCGGTGGCAAGGATTATGCCCTCGGAATAAAGCCGTTCCAAAAGCTCGTAAATCCCCTCAAACAGGGAATTTTCGGTAACGCAGCAGTCCATACCGACGTAGCGTTCCCTGTAAAGGTTAAAGGCTTGCAGAGCCTGCTCCTCGGACATTTTGCAGAAGTTCACAAAGGAATACTTCAGCGGCGGTCCGAGAAACTGTTTCAGCACCGCCTCGTCGGGGTACGGCAGGTTCAACCCGTCAAAAGCGTACTTCACGCAGTTGACTATCCCCGCCCCCGAATCGGCGAGAGTACCGTCCAAATCAAACAAAACGGTACGAAAATTTTTATCCATTGTTATGACCATTTTCCCGTAAGGGAAAATGCGTCCTCCTTTCTAACGATGTTTTGTGGTTTTGCGTAAGCAAAATTCCGAGCGACAGCGAGGAAAACAAAACTCGCAGTTTGAAAATCGTAGATTTTCAAACTTTACCACCTTGACATATTTTTTTCGTGTTTTTTCAGATAGACCTCTTTCAGCTCCTGCGGTGTAATGGAGTAGCACAGCATTACATCGTTAAAGTACATCATAACGTCGCAAAGCTCCTCTATAAAATGGTTTCTGACCTCTTTGTCGTTAAGTATCGCCCCGTCGCCGTTCTTTTTCATAATGTCCGCCGCCTCGCCAAGTTCCACAAACGCCCATAAAATCATTCTGACCGCCTTTTCGGGGTAAAGTCCGCCCCACTGTTCTTTATATTTTTCCTGAAGTTCTTTCTGTATCTCCTGCATTTCGACAAAGCCAAAATTTTCCATATGTACCTCCAAAATATTTTTAATCAGTGTACACTTTACATTATCAACCGTACACTATACACCGTCAACTATCAACTGCGCAATAACCGTGTCCATACAATGCTTGTGGGGTACGCCGCCGCTGCTGCAGTCGAAAATAACCTCGCCGCACTTGTGTAAAAGCCAGTCGGTGTAGTACCCGAAAAGCTCCCCCGAAAGCCAGTTGAAGTTCCTGCTGTCCTTGTCGGGCGGGACGGGTATAAACGGCTTTTTCACAAAGGCGTTCATTGCGTGCACGCCGCCCTCCGCGGTGTGGCTTTGGAAATTCTCGAAAATCTCCCGCCGCAGCTCGTTGGGCACAAAGTGCAGAACCCCCGAGCAGAAAATCACGTCAAACTCGCTTTCGAGACGGAAGTCGCACAGGTCCGCCTTGAAAAAATTTACATTTACCCTATGCTGTTCGGCAAGCCGTTTCGCCTTGTCAACGCCCGATTGGGCAACGTCAAACGCGGAAACTTTGTAGCCGTTTTTCGCGAAAAACACCGCGTCCTTGCCCTCGCCGCAGCCAACGTCCAGCAGCCGAACCGCCCTCGTTGGGGGAATAATTTTCATCACCTCAAAGCACATCTCCGAGGGTTTCACGCCCCAGTAGTACTCTTCGGTACTGTAGCGGCTCTCATAGTCGCTGATAATTTTCTGCTCCACCGCATACCCCAAAAGTGCGTCGATACTGCACCCGAACGCCTTTGCGATAAGTGGCAGGGTTGCCACGTCGGGCAGGGACGCGCCGTTCTCCCACTTTGAAACCGCCTGAAACGACACGTTAAGCCGTCCCGCAAGTTCCTCCTGCGTCAGACCGTTTTGCTTTCTCATTTTAAGTATATTTTTTCCGATTGCGTTCATTTTCCGCACCGCCTTTCACCATAATTGTAACATCTTTCCAAACGGTGCGCAATAACGCAAATAAAGAGCTGTTCCGCAAATTCAACCTGTGGTTTAGAGTTCGGCAACCATTTTTTGTAAATTCTCGTCCTTTTCCTTAACCCCGTCAATCATTTTCTGCTTTGCGGCGGCAAGCTTGTCCGCCAAAGCCCCGTCGGACAGGGCAAGCATCTGAATTGCCAGTATAGCCGCGTTTTTCGCGCCGTTCACCGCCACCGTTGCAACGGGTATTCCCGAGGGCATCTGCACCGTGGCAAGCAGCGCGTCAAGTCCCTCAAACGTCGACTTTATGGGAATTCCAATAACAGGCAAAGTGGTGTGCCCCGCGATAACCCCCGCAAGGTGGGCAGCCATGCCCGCGGCGCAGATTATCACCCCGAAACCGTTTTCCCGGGCGTGCTCGGCAAACTCGGCGGCAAGCTCGGGGGTGCGGTGGGCGGACATAACGTGCGCCTCAACGGGTACACCGTAGGCTTTCAGCTCTTTGACAGCGTCTTTTACAACGGGGAAATCGCTGTCGCTCCCCATAATTACAGCAACTTTTTTAGACATAGCAACCTCCATAATAAACAAAAAGCTGCGACAAATCACAGCTTGCAATTAGATAGACTTATTTTCGGGTACGGAAAATCTGCCGCGGCAAGTACGCTGCGACGGAAAATATATTGAGATACAACAGGAAAATATTGCCATAGCAGAAACCTCCGCAAAAGATTACAATTACATTATACAGCATTTTTGCCAAAATTTCAAGGGTTTCAGAAAAAAAATTCGGAAATTATAAAATTTATCATTTACATCTTGCTTTTTTCAAAAAATATGTTAAAATATATATAAGGGACAAATTCCCCAAAGGCGAAGTCCCAAAAATTTATTGGAGGTGCTTTCAAATGGCATACAAAATTTCCGATGAGTGCATCAGCTGCGGCGCTTGCGCGGACGGCTGCCCCGTAAACGCGATTTCCGAGGGCGACGGCAAGTACGTTATCGACGCCGGAACCTGCATTGACTGCGGCGCTTGCGCTGACGCATGCCCCGTATCTGCCCCTTCCGCTGAATAATTTTAGTTAATTTTGCGGTACTTAGCCCTTTCCGCGCGTTTTCCGCGGAAAGGGTTTGTTTTTTAGAGGTTAGAAATTAGAGGATAGAGGTTAGAAATTTATAACCGTAAATTACAAAGCACCCGTATAAAAATTCCAACCGCTAAATAAAAATTTACATTTTTTGACAAATTAACGGCGTTTGCATAATGCACTAAAACGCCGTATATTTTTTATGCACATTCAACAAAAATTCCCAAAAAGATAAAATTTTTAAATTTTTTTGTAACGAAACCCCTTTTCGTCCGTATAAGTTTATGAGCGCTCAAAAAAGCATTGGAGGTGAAAAATATGCTTTCGTCCGACTTAGACGAGCTGTACAGACTTTACGCGAAGTACATATACCGCTATCTGGCGGGGCTTTCCTCCTCGGAACAGCTTGCGGAGGAACTTACCGCCGAGACCTTTTACCGCGCTGTAAAAAATATCGGCAGCTTTAACGGCGAGTACAGCATAACCGTGTGGCTGAAAGCCATTGCCAAAAATTTGTATATCGACTGGCTGCGGCAGAGCGAGCGGCGGAACGTCCCCATTGAGGAGGATATCCCCGACGGTATGGACGCGGAAATCCTTGTGGAGAACAGGGAGCGCGCCCTGAACGTCCACAAGGCTCTCCACGGACTTGAGGAGCCTTACAAGGAGGTTTTCTCCCTGCGGGTGTTCGGGGAGCTTTCCTACAAAGAGATAGGCGGGCTTTTCGGCAAGTCGGAGGGCTGGGCGCGGACGGTGTTTTTCCGCGCCAAAGAAAAAATCATAAAACAACTTAAGGAGTGATACTATGAAATGTGAAATTATAAAGGACTTGCTGCCCGCCTACTGCGACGGCGTTTGCTCCCCCGACGCGGCGGAGGAAATCGAGCGGCACACACAAAATTGCCCCGACTGCAAAAGGCTTTTGGAGGACTACCGCAGCGACGTTGAGCCGCTTAACAAGTCCGAGCCGCAAAAGCCGTTCCGAAAAATAAAAAAGAAATTTTTCCGTAACAAATCGGTCATTGTTTTTCTGATAATAGTACTTGCGTTGGTGCTGTTTGCGGTGGGTTTTCTCACCTACGGACAGATTGTCAGAGTGCCGTACATTCCGAGCTTTGAGACGGTAATTTCGTCCCAAAAGGCGAAAAAAATCGCGAAAAAATTCTGCGAGGGGGATATTGACTATGTTATTGAAAATGTCGCCCCTTACGAAGTCAATCCCTTGCTTTCCTCGGACGATGTAAAAGAACACAGCCGAAAAGTCCTTTCGGATTTTTACGGAAAATATTTTGAGGGCAAAAACCTGACAGTAGAAACACATGGGATTTTTTGGGACGGCTATGACGAGATTATGTACGACAACGATGTAAACCCCTTGACCGAGGTTAGTATTTTGGACGGCGGTGAGCCGTTGGCGGATATGTCTTTCTACGAACGCAGCGGTGGCAAGTTTGAGCTTATGGTCTTTGACGGCGGCAACAACACCGTCAGCGAAACCGATACGGGTAATCTTAATTACGCTTTGTCCCCCACGACGCCCGTAGATTTTTTGGAAACGCAGTTTTTAAACTGCTCGGACGAGGTGGGCAAGATTGAATTTTACACCCGCGACCTGACGGATACCGAAGAGGAATCGCTTGCGCTGGCTGAAAAATTTGCCGCCGTTACGAAAAATATGCCCTGCGAAAAGGTTTTCTACACGGATTTCAGGTACGACAAGGAAAACGAAAGATATTTGGCAGATGTCGGATATATTTTTTGTGAAAAATCAAGCGGCAAGCGGGCGGTGTACACAAGAACCATGGAGGTTACGAAAAAAGGCGTGTTTATGAATTACAGCGTTCTCCCCGAATACGAGCCTGTGATAATCGACGGCGGAATAAGCGCGGAAAACCGTGAAATGCTTGAAAATTTATTTGCAGTCTAAACAAAAACAGTACCGCCGAAATTGACGGTACTGTTATTATTTGCCATAATTCATATTTTGTTAACACTATATATATATATATATATATATAATCGCTTAAAAATTTAATGTATAATTATAATAGTAGCGTTAAAATTCAATAAGAAAGGATAATTCTATGAAAAATATTGACGTAATAGAAAAATGTCCATATTGTGGAAATCTAATTGAGACAAGTTGCCCTGTCAAAGTATTAGATTGGCGAGGCTATGAAAAAAAGGATATGGCATATGATACACAAATGGAAATTGAAAGCGAACCTTTATTGTGTAACCACTGCAATAAAGAAGTTATTTTGAGAGGTACAGTAGGAGAATATCCTACAGGTACAATCGAATTTGCTGACGTTAAATTTGAAAAAGTTTAACAAAATTTTGTATTAAACAGGAGGTAATTTTTATGGTTTGTTCAAAATGCAGACATAATTTAGAGGGTAATTTTTTCTGTTCAAATTGCGGCGCATTCAATATTGCTAACGGTATTTTTATTCAATTTTCTGATTCAATGTTACATTACATACTTATTCGTGCCCCTTACGAGAAGGCAGCTGAAAAAATGCGTCAGCAATTTACAAAATATATCAATCAAATAACATCATTTGATGTCCTCTACTCAACCGGGGTCGACACTTTCGAGGATTGTATGTCTGGATTGATAAAAGACGGCGTGTTAGATGATTTAGTTGATAAGGGCATTTATACATACAGTGCTCAAATGTTGGCAAAAGAATTTGCAGATTATTCCATTGGTGGTAGTGGTTACAAATCAATGAAAAAATTTGCTGAAATAAGTGAAGTATATCAGCTATATGCAAACGAAATCAACACCAAAAGGAATATTCAGCGCTCTGACCGCAGTTATTGGGAAGGCGGCGGTTTTGGTCTTAAGGGAATGTTATCCGGAGCAATTACTGCCGGTATACTTAACTTGGGAACAGAGGCAATTAGAGGAATTGGCGATGCAATTACAGATGCGAATGATAGAAAACACATTGACAGTGCAATGCAGAAATTTTTTTCAACTGCTCAAAAAAGTTTGATAGACGCACTTTATTTTTATATTTGTGACATGGCAACATTTGTTTACAATATCCTTGTAAGAGAAGGAGTTTATTACCAAATTGAATTTGCAAAAGATGAAGAGGTTTGTATTGCAGATGAAAATGAAATATCTAACAAAGTACAAACCGTAGCTTATAATGTCTTTAAGATGTATGAAAATAATAAATGCACCAAAGAACAGGCTATTAGCAAAATATGCCAATGTATTGCTCAATACCCATTTAATTATGACCCATATGCAATTCTTTACAAAATTGAGCGTTCAACCAAAAATGGACTAATTGGTTTAGGCGATTTATGCGGTATGAGAGATTGTATTGAACGTCAATTATATTTAATCGATATTGGTAAAAGTTTTTTAGATTAATGGTTTAAACATTATGCCCCATAATTTTAAAATTATGGGGCGTTTTTTCGCACTTTTTATAGCAAAAGGGACGATACAAGACCGTCCCTTTTATGCTATAAAGAAATTTTAATTACTCATTGATAGCGGTAACAACGCCCGAACCTACCGTACGTCCGCCCTCACGGATAGCGAAACGAAGTCCCTCTTCGATAGCGATGGGGGTGATAAGCTCAACGTCCATAGTTACGTTATCGCCGGGCATACACATTTCCTTGTCCGCGGGAAGTGTGATAACGCCTGTAACGTCCGTCGTTCTGAAATAGAACTGGGGTCTGTAGTTGTTAAAGAAAGGTGTGTGACGTCCGCCCTCTTCCTTTTTCAGAACGTAAACCTGTCCCTTGAACTTGGTGTGGGGGTGGATAGAGCCGGGCTTGCAAAGAACCTGTCCTCTTTCGATGTCGGTTCTCTGAATACCTCTGAGCAGCGCGCCGATGTTGTCGCCCGCCTCGGCGTAGTCGAGGATCTTTCTGAACATCTCGATACCGGTAACAACAGTCTTATCCTTTTCATCTTTCAGACCGACGATTTCAACTTCGTCGCCTGTCTTAAGCTGACCTCTCTCAACACGTCCGGTAGCAACTGTGCCGCGTCCTGTGATTGTGAATACGTCCTCAACAGGCATAAGGAAGGGCAAATCAGCTTTTCTGTCGGGTGTGGGGATATAGTCGTCAACAGCGTCCATGAGTTTCTGAATGCACTCGTACTCGGGAGCTGCAGTGTCTTTGGACTCGGAAGTAAGAGCCTTGTAAGCCGAACCGATGATGATAGGAGTATCGTCGCCGGGGAATTCGTACTTGTCAAGCGTCTCGCGAATGTCCATTTCAACAAGCTCGAGGAGCTCGGGGTCGTCAACCTGGTCAGCCTTGTTCATAAATACAACGATGTAGGGAACGCCAACCTGACGGGCGAGGAGCAAGTGCTCTTTAGTCTGAGCCATAGGACCGTCCGTAGAGGCAACAACGAGGATTGCGCCGTCCATCTGAGCCGCGCCCGTAATCATGTTCTTAACATAGTCGGCGTGACCCGGGCAGTCAACGTGAGCGTAGTGACGCTTGTCTGTCTCATACTCAACGTGAGCGGTGTTAATTGTGATACCTCTTTCTCTTTCCTCGGGAGCTTTGTCGATGTTTGCGTAGTCCTCAAACTGCGCCTGACCCTTAAGGGAGAGATACTTTGTGATAGCCGCGGTAAGAGTGGTCTTGCCGTGGTCAACGTGACCGATAGTACCAATATTAACGTGGGGTTTTGTTCTTTCAAATTTAGCCTTTGCCATTGGAATTTTCCTCCTTACAAATAATTTAACGGAATACTTACAATTACTATTTTAACAGATTTGATAAAATATTGCAAGTGTTTTTTTAATTTTTTTGAATTTTTTACTTTTTTTTCCGAGTTTTGATGACTTAATCCGAATTCTTGTTTCTGGAAGTCATAATCTTCTCGGCGATAGACCTGGGAACTTCGATATAGCTGTTCGGTTCCATTGTGTACTGACCGCGTCCCTGCGTCTTGGAACGGAGGTCGTTGGAGTAGCCGAACATCTCGGAAAGCGGAACGAGAGCGTCAACTTGGGCTGTGCCGTTGTTTGTTTCCTGACCGAGTATCTGTCCGCGACGGGAGTTAAGGTCGCCGATAACCGTACCCATATAGTCGTCGGGGACGATTGCGGAAACTTTCATAATAGGCTCGAGAATGCAGGGGTCTGCCTTTCTCATAGCCTCCTTGAACGCCATAGAGCCCGCGATTGAGAACGCCATTTCCGACGAGTCCACTTCGTGGTAAGAGCCGTCGTAAAGAGTAACCTTTACGTCCACGACTTGATAGCCCGCGAGTACGCCCGCTTTCATTGCGCCCTGAATACCCTTGTCAACTGCGGGAATATATTCCTTGGGAATAGCGCCGCCCACAACGGAGTTGACAAACTCGTAACCCTTGCCGGACTCGTTGGGTTCAACCTTAATCTTAACGTGACCGTACTGACCTTTACCGCCTGACTGACGGGCGTACTTGTGGTCGACGTCCGCAAGTTTCTTAATGGTTTCCTTATAGGCAACCTGGGGCGCGCCCACGTTTGCCTCAACCTTGAACTCACGGAGCAGACGGTCTACAATAATATCAAGGTGCAGCTCGCCCATGCCCGCAATAATGGTCTGACCTGTTTCCTCGTCCGTCCATGTTCTGAACGTGGGGTCTTCCTCGGCGAGCTTGGAAAGACCGATACCCATTTTTTCCTGACCCGCCTTAGTCTTAGGCTCGATAGCCAGCTGAATAACAGGCTCGGGGAATTCCATAGACTCGAGAATAACGGGAGCTTTCGGGTCGCAGAGAGTGTCGCCGGTGGTGGTATTCTTTAAGCCCACGCAAGCGGCAATGTCCCCCGCGTAACAGGTTTCGATGTCCTTTCTGTGGTTGGAGTGCATCTGGAGAATACGTCCCATTCTCTCGGAATTGTCCTTAGTGGCATTAAGCACGGTCGCGCCCGCGTCCACCGTACCCGAGTAAACTCTGAAGTAGCAGAGCTTGCCCACAAAGGGGTCTGTGGCGATTTTGAACGCCAAAGCCGCGAAAGGCTCTTTGTCGGAAGAGGGTCTTTCCTCCTCCTCGCCCGTATCGGGGTTTACGCCCTTGATATGGGGAATGTCTATAGGCGACGGCATATAGTCGACGATAGCGTCAAGGAGTTTCTGAACGCCCTTGTTTTTGTAGGAAGTTCCGCAGGTTACGGGAACCATTTCGTTGGCGATAGTCGCCTTTCTGATACACTTCTTTATCTCGTCGATAGTCAGCTCTTCGCCGCCCAGATATTTTTCCATGATGTCGTCGTCCTGCTCGGCGACAGCCTCCAGGAGCTTTTCATGGTATTCGTTCGCCTTGTCCGCCATATCCTCGGGAATGTCCTCCACGCGGATATCCTTTCCAAGGTCGTCGTAGTAAACGTACGCTTTCATTTCCACAAGGTCGATGATGCCTTTAAAGCTGTCCTCGCTGCCGATAGGCAGCTGAATGGGCACGGCGTTGCACTTAAGCCTGTCCAGCATCATATCCACAACGTGGTAGAAATCGGCGCCCATAATGTCCATTTTATTGACGTAAGCCATACGGGGCACCTTATAGTTGTTAGCCTGTCTCCAAACCGTTTCGGATTGAGGCTCAACGCCTCCCTTGGCACAGAAAACAGTTACAGAACCGTCAAGAACTCTGAGTGAACGCTCGACCTCTACTGTAAAGTCAACGTGGCCGGGAGTGTCAATAATATTGATTCTATGACCCGCCCAGTGCGCGGTGGTAGCGGCGGAGGTAATTGTGATACCTCTCTCCTGCTCCTGCGCCATCCAGTCCATTGTCGCGCTGCCCTCGTGAGTTTCGCCTATCTTGTGGTTTACACCCGTGTAGAACAGGATACGCTCGGTGGTGGTGGTTTTACCCGCGTCAATGTGAGCCATTATACCAATATTTCTTGTTTGTTCAAGTGAACAATCTCTTGGCATAAATTTCTCCTCCAATTTAATGTCTCCCGAGGGAGACTGTCACGCCGCACAATTACCAAAATTACCAGCGGTAATGCGCGAATGCCTTGTTAGCCTCGGCCATTTTGTGAGTATCCTCACGCTTTTTGCAAGCTCCGCCGAGACCGTTCGTAGCGTCGATAATTTCAGCGGCAAGTCTTTCTTTCATGGTTCTTTCGTTTCTTGCTCTTGCATAGGTGGTAAGCCATCTGAGTCCCAAAGTTTGTTTTCTTTCGGGTCTTACCTCCATAGGCACTTGGTAGGTTGAACCGCCCACGCGGCGAGCCTTTACCTCAAGCAGGGGCATGATATTTTCAAGAGCCTGCTCGAATACCTCAAGAGCGTCCTTGCCGGTTTTTTCCGCGACGATTTCAAACGCGCCGTAAACAATCTTCTGGGCAACGCCCTTTTTGCCGTCAAGCATAATGTTGTTGATAAGGCGCGTAACCACCTCCGAATTGTAAACGGGATCGCACAAAACCTCGCGTTTTGCGATATTACCTCTTCTTGGCACAATTCTTCCCTCCTTCATAAAAATGCTATCATAGGTACTCGTTTTGCCTGTTCTCGCCGAACAGGAACACGCATCAAACCAATGCAGAGGCGTTTATTTATATAAATAAATCACTCCGCAAAAGGCTGAGCCTTTACCCTTATCGGCACACTTCGCCAATAAATGTAAAATGCTCCCACGGATAGCAAAACCTGCATACCGTGACCTGCCCGATCATAATGCGGTATTAATTGAGTTTACGATAAAATTAGGCTTTCGGGCTTACTTAGCCGCGCCTGCCTTAGGCTTTTTCGCGCCGTACTTGGAACGTGCCTGATTTCTCTTGGCAACGCCCTGCGCGTCCAGCGTACCTCTGATGATGTGGTAACGCACACCGGGGAGGTCCTTAACACGTCCGCCTCTTATAAGCACAACGGAGTGCTCCTGGAGATTATGACCGATACCGGGGATATAAGCCGTAACTTCCGTGCCGTTTGTGAGCCTTACTCTTGCGATTTTTCTCATAGCCGAGTTAGGCTTTTTGGGTGTAGCGGTACGAACGGCGGTGCAAACGCCTCTCTTCTGAGGGGAGCTTTGGTCGATAGCAATCTTCTTCTTGGCGTTGTAGCCTTTCTGAAGAGCGGGAGCTGTAGACTTTTTCTCGAGCACGGTTCTACCCTTGCGAACTAACTGGTTAAAGGTTGGCATAACATTTCTCCTTTCCTGAAAATTTATGCAAAAACGTCGTTCGACATTAACGCACCTAAATATTATACACGAAAAAAATCCGTTTGTCAAGCATTTTAAACAAATTTTTCCGTAAATTTTCTACACATGAAATTTTTGTAAAATTTGCACGGTTACCCTTAAATAAATTCTCCCCGTTTTGGCAATTTTTATACATATATACTGCCCGCATCTTGAACGTACAGATGTATATCCCCATTCATAGGTCATCAGAAATACATAGTCCGCCGCCGCGCCCAAAAGCCCGTAATCGTGCGCCTCGTAAAGCAGCCCCTGCTGGTCGGGGGAAATTTTCGGCGCAAGGTCGACGTGAACTATAAGTCCCCTGTCCCTAAGCTGTCTGCGGCAGTTTTCCGCGAACGCTGCAAACTCCTCGCGGAACTGCGGCGGAATGTACTCTATATCTATATCCAGACCCTGCGCGCCCTTTTCCTCGATTACCTTGATAAAATTGGCAATTACCGTATTTTGGAAATCAATATCCGTCAGCAGCCTCTCTATCTTCCCCGAGCCGAAACTGCCGTCGGGGTTTATGCTTGTAAAGCTAAGCAAAACCGCCGTTCTATAGCTGTGAGCAAGGTATATCATATCATCGCCGTTCAGGGTGATGATTGAGCCGTCCTCGTTAAATCCGTAGCCGAACAGTATCAGGTATGTCAGATAGGGCAAAGCGTGCTCCAGTACCCTCCTGTTGATATAGCTGTACGCAAAACCGCTTGTTTTCGCCTTTTGGACGGGTTCGTCCTCAAATCTCACGGTTATCTCCGTCCCCGTTTCTATGTACTCGTGACCTATAAGCGAGGGGTTGTTACGGTACAGGGCAATCAGAGACGTACCATAGCTTTCGGCTATAGAGAAAAGGCTTTCCCCACGCGCGAAAGTGTGAATAACCCTCGGCTTAAGAATAAGCAAAGCCTGCCCCGTAACAAGGGTACGGCTTGGGTCTATCGCGTTGTCGGACACAAGGCGTTCCTCGGAAACGCCGAATTTTCGGGCGATTGAATAGACCGTGTCCCCCGCTTGCACAACGTAAATTTCCACGAAAATCCCTCCACCTTTTTAATTAATAATTTTTTGCGAAACGGTTACATTGCCGTCCGCCGATAACTACATTTTAAATAGTATATTCAATTTTGGGGAAATTGTGAAAGATTACCAATAATTATTAATTATTCATTTTTAATTATTAATTTTTATTATATTTTCCCTTGACATTTCGTCAAAAATATGTTAATATTATATGGAATAATGTTGAAAGGAATGGTATTTATGGAACGTGATATGTTTGAATGGAGAGACGAATACAAAATCGGCGTGCCTATAATAGACGACGCTCACAAAAAGCTGTTCGCTATAGTAAGCCGCGTTTTGAAAAATTTCGCGGACGCTGATTTTGAAAAGAACAAAACAACCTGCATAGAGGCATTAAAGTTCTTTAAAAGCTTTACCGTACAGCATTTCGCAGAGGAAGAGGCGTATCAGCGCAGCATTAACTACGCGGGCTACGAGAACCACAAAAAGGTGCACGACAACATGCGGGACGTGGTTGTTCCCGCTATCGAGAGAGAGGTTATCCAAAGCCGCTACTCGCTGATTTCCATGGAGCACTTCGCGGGAGTTATCACGGGCTGGCTGGCGGCGCACGTACTTATCGAGGACCAGGCTATGGCGGGCAGAACCAACAGCAGATGGCGCAGCGGTTTCGACCCCAAAAGCATTGAAAGACTTGAGGACATCATCAAGTACGTCAACAGCAATTCATTTAACATGCCCGTGACCCTTGTCAGCGAGAAGTACACGGGGCACGAGCTGGGGCAGCTTTTCTGCTACCGGGACAAGTTCAAGACGGGCGACGGCGAGGAATACACCGTCCTTTCCGCAATGGAGTACTCGCAGCTTGAAACCATTATGACAAAGCTTATGAATAAGAGAGCCTTTCAGCTGGACGAGGTGCTTAAGCCCATGGTCAAGGAGATGTTCAAAACCTTTGACAGAGACGTTATGGAGCAGTTTGTGGACGGGCGGCTGATAAATTTCAACAGCACCATTCTCCCCGAGAGGGACTTCTACAACTGCTTTAAAGAGGTTTACCCCCATTACAGCACCCTTTGGCGCGCCGACAGCGGGTACATAATTTTTTGTGTTAATAAGGCTGAGGCTGCGGCATTATAGGCGTAATTTGTAGGTAAGGGTTAAATCTCAAAGGTGCTTAATAATTAATAAATTTAGAACCTGTCTTAACAAGACGCGCGTGCGGATTTTTGGCAAGATTTTGCCGATGACAAGGCAAAAAGCCGAAAAAGATTGCCGAAAAGATGCGCGCAGCTTGCCAAGACAGGTTTTAGAGCGTGTTCACATAAAGCTGATGTGCGTCACGGTTTATGTGAACACGCTCTAATTTAAAGTCATAAATTTTAATTGAATCATCATACATACTACTATATATCAGATACATTTAAAAATTTTTCACAAAAGTCATGAAGTTCAATGTTACAATTAATTACCTTATTCGACAAATTATCTATAATCACCCCTTTTAAATTATTATTTCTGTATCCATCCAAAAGTTCCATGATTTTGCAAATCGTTTCATATGTGACATCATTTAATAAATCCCGTACATTATCATATTTTGATTCCTTTGATAATGATACATTAACAACATATTCTTGTATCATTTTAATTTCTTTCCAAAATAATATTAATTCATCTGACAATAAATTCATCCTCCTTGCGAAAGTAGTTTACCATTCTTATATAAGCAGTAACCTTTTCGCCCTCGGTAATAGTCTCACCCGTCAAGCGGTAAAGATTATCATAAGTATACCGGGCAGTCCAACCGAATTCAGCAGCGGAAAGCCGTTCTCCTGCCGCGCCGAAAGTATAAATATATTGTACCACAATCTCGCCGTCGTTGTCAAGTGTTTCCTGCCGAACCAAACGGTTCAACAGATTACATTTAAAATTTTTCTATTATTCATGTCCTGACTTTGAAAACCATTTTTTACGCCATTTTTCATAGATAAAATTTACATCAAAAGAATAAAATATTATTGAAATACGCACTGAAATTATTTGTATAGACAGCACAAGTATCAAAGTCCACTCCGATGCGGCGGGAGCAAGAAAGTCCGCAGACGAGCAAAGCATAGGGCGTTCAAAAAGAGGCTCACAACAAAGATTAATTTGGCTGCCGCGTCTGCGCGATTATTCCTCACGTGACTGCGAGAGTGCCGACAACGTTATGAACAACATCGTGGCGTTCCTCGAAAAAATATGCGAAAACGGCGGAGAAACCGAAATGTTTATGAGCGGTATTCTTTCCGACCCTGCAATAGTTACGATGACAATTACGGCGCACAACGAGTATTTCGGAAAATATCTGAACGAAATTACGGGCGATGAAAAGGCGATCAAATCCGAAATCAAGAAAACAAAGAGAAAGGTGGCTGTTTAATATGCAGGAAAATTTTTTCACCGAAGAGGAGCTGAAAATAGCGGGCAAAATAATTACGTTTTCAAGGCGGGATGCGGCGAGAAAATACAGCGTCCTTGAAAAAGGGATATACTGCCTCACTCCAGCCGTGACCGCGGAGGTGGAATGTATCTCTGCGGATTACGCAAACCTTTATTACAATCCGCGGGGCGTTGTTGAAATGTTCTCGAAAAAATCCTATGCGCCCGCCGATGAAATAGTGCACTGCGTTCTCCACTGCATGCTTAAGCACCCGTCCTTTTCCATGCCCGACGAGAAACTTTTTGACGCCTGCGCGGACGTTTCGGCGGGGGCTATGCTTGAAAATATTCCCGGCGGGAATTGTCATGGTTTCAGGCAGCTTATGAACGAATGCAAGGTTAATTCAACTGCGGCTCTTTACAACGCCGCAGTCGGGGACGCCAAAATTGAAAAGCGGGTAAAGGCTCTTTCGGAAAAATACTGCACGGACGAACACGGCGTTTGGCGGAAACCTCCCGAGGACTGCAAAAAGCAGGAACAGCAGGGCGGAAATTCCTCTGCGGAAAACGGCTGCCGGGAAAACGGAGAAAAGCAGGCAAACGTTTCCGCCGCAAATACAGCAAACTCGGTAAAAGAAACTCAGGAAAAAAATTGGGAGCAGCTTATGTCCGGAGCGCAAAGCCAATCAAGTATGAAATACGGCAGCGGCAGCGGAAATATTTTCGCGGACATAGCTCCGCCCGACAGGTTCAGCAAATTTTCCTACAAGGAATATTTAAAAAGGTTTGCGGCGTCGGAAATTGTCAGCGAAGACCCCGAGACATTCGACCTTATGCTTTACACGGCGGGTATGGAAATGTACGAGGATATGTGCTTTGTCGAGCCTTATGAGGTACGGGAAATGATAACGCCCACGGATATTATTTTCGCCATAGATATGTCGGGTTCCTGCGGAGGGGATATTGCGACGAATTTTTTAAGGGAAATTCTTGACGGTGATAAAATGCGAGATTGTTTCGGAAACAAGACGTTCCGCGCCGATTTTATCAGCCTTTGCATTGCAAAGGAATACACAGCGGGAATACGCGCTGTAAACGATTTGTACCCCCACGACCCGTATATGAAAGACGACGGGAGCATTGCGTTTTATATTCCTTTGCTTTCGGGAAAAAGAATGGAAACCCTCCGCCTTGAATGCGCGAAACTTACGGAAAAAGCCTGCGGACTGAATGTTTTTAATTTCAGTGACAATAAATTTCTCGGCTACAACACAACGGTATATATGTTTATTGCGGGTGAATGTTATGCCGCGCTTAAAAAATTTCTTGAAACATATAAATTTTTCGCTCAGCCGAATGATTGTTTAAGCGATTACATATACATCGCCGCAAAGCACAAAAAAACAGAGTATGTAAGAACTTGTCCACATAGAAAAAATATGGTATAATAAGAAGTA
>JAMPDU010000139.1 GCA_023665505.1 Ruminococcus sp. | reverse complement strand
TTTTTTGCCTGTTTTGGGTAAAAAAGCGAATTTTTTTGCAATTTTTGCTAAAGTTTTTCGATTTCCTGCCGATATATATTACAGAGAATACTTTTTGAGGTGGTACTTATGAGAATAACAAACAAAATCGGCTTTAATTCCGCCGTTAAAACCTCCGCAAAGAAGTCCGCGGAGAAAAAGGGCGTGAGCGACGTTCTGACCGAGGAAAATATTGATAAAATGCGGCAGATAGCTTACGACGACGCGGTAAAGGGAAAACGCGGCAATAAAGCTACCGTTTTTATGCACCAATGCCGCGAACAGGTTGCCCCCGACCGCAGGAATATTTTTTTGAAAGCGGAAAAAGGAATGTCCTCCGAAATCGGCAAAATCAAAAACGAGAGGAATATATGGGTCTATCTTCTTGACGCGGACGGACGTTTTGAGGGCGGTTCATACAAAGGCAACTACACAAGGACAGACAATCATACTTTCATAGAGGCGTATGACGAAAGGGGCGAAAAGGTTGGAATATACGATTCCAAATATGGCTGGACGGCTACGCATACCTCCGCCGAAAAGCAGGTTATGTCGACTTTGGCAGGCGTGTATAACGAAACGTTCAACTCCGTTTATAAGGAACTGTACAGGAACAACTCCGCCGTTCCCGAGGAAACAAATTCAAAATTCAACGCGAAAGCGTAAAGCATTTTCCGTCCATTAAAAAATTTCAAAAACCCCTTTACTTTTTCGCTATGATGTGCTAAAATGGTAACAGAAGATAATTTCCCGATAAAGAAAGGAAAATGATAAAATGAAAAAAATTGGCATTATAATCGCAATTGCAGCTGTATTGGCAATATGTATCGCCGCATTTGTAACATTTTCTAACAAGCAAAACACTTCGGAGGTTCAAAGCGTTTCGGCTGCCCAAAACGAAATTTTGACCGTTCCGATTAAGCAGTATGACGAGTACAGCGACGTATGCAAAGAGGAAACCGTTGCCGAGGCGAAAAACATTATTTCGGCAGTCGAGCTTAAAAACACAATTGCCGGCGAAAAGTTTGGAAAAGTTTTCAGTCCTTTCGCTGAAATTAACGCCAAAGAAATGCAGACGTCTAAGCTGTACAATGAAAACGGGTGTTATTTGTCAGCCTGCGGCGCGGTCTTTTTTGATGTAGCCTCAAACCAAACAAGCGAGGTCGTTCAATGCTTTATTTTTACCGAAGATTTTGAAGAGGCGGGTACGATACGGTTTATAAATAACGAGATTGAAACAATGAATATAAGTGTAAACGACAGCGAGTACGGCGGAAGTTCGGTTATCCTGAAAAAACTTGCCGAGGAGAAAGATAAAAAATATATTCTTTTAACAAACGGTATGGATATACTACTGCTTGATAAAGAAAATAATCTTATAAATGCCGGCTCTTCACGACATAATCTTGAAATTATCGGGGACTGCTACGGCGTTTTAGATGAAAAAGGGCTGAGCATGTCTTACAGCGATATTGTTGACGAAAAAAATCTGATATGGATTGAATTTGAAAAATAATGCTTTTTTTATGATAATTTATGGGACGGCTTTTTAAGCTGCTGAAAAAATTTACCCGTCCTTTGAAAATTTTTCAAAAAAATTTCAAAAACCCCTTTACTTTTTCGCTATGATGTGCTAAAATGGTAACAGAAGATAATTTCCCGATAAAGAAAGGACGGTTCTTATGAATAACAAACTTAATTCCGAGCATATGGACGATCTCTTCGAGGCAATACTTTCCCTTGAAACCAAGGAGGAGTGCTACAGCTTTTTCGAGGACTTGTGCACCGTGCTGGAGCTCCAGTCAATGTCCCAAAGAATGCAGGTGGCGAAAATGCTGACAAATAAAAAGGTCTATAAGGACATCGTCGCCGAAACCGGCGCAAGCACCGCCACTATCAGCCGCGTGAACAGAACCCTCAACTATCAGGGCAAGGGCGGCTATTCGCTGGTGTTCGACCGTATGAACAAGGACGGCAAATAATGAGCGGCTACCGCGGTTTTTCATATTTTTACGACGCGCTGACGGGGAACATTTCCTACAAAAAGCGCGCCGAATATTTTGATATGCTCGTCCGAAAGCACGGCGGCAAGAAAAATCTCCTCCTGGATCTCGCCTGTGGGACGGGCAGCCTCTCCGAGGAAATGAGCAGGCTCGGCTACGACGTTATCGGCGTTGACGGCTCGGAGGATATGCTTAACGCCGCCATTGAAAAAAAGATTGAAAGCGGTCTGAATATTCAGTACCTTTGCCAGGATATGACAAAACTGGATATGTTCGGCACTATCGACGTGACGATATGCGCGCTGGACAGTCTCAATCATCTTCCCGGCATTGCGGCTTTGGAGGAAACTGTCCGTCGGGTTTCGCTTTTCTGCGAACCGTCGGGGCTGTTTCTTTTCGACGTCAATACCCCACATAAGCACAGGAATATTTTGGCAAACAACACCTTTATCTACGATTTGGAGGAGGTCTACTGCGTTTGGCAGAACGCCTACTCCGAGCGGGACAACAGGGTGGAAATGCAGCTTGATATTTTCGAGCGGCAAACGGACGGCTCTTACAAAAGATACGAGGACAGCTTTTCCGAAATAGCTTTCGAGGAAAGCGTCCTTGACGGGGTACTTGCAAAATGCGGCTTTGAAATCGCCGCGAAGTACGATTACGATACGGTTTTGCCGCCTAAGCCCGACAGCGAAAAGCTTGTCTACGCGGCAAGAAAGGTTTGAAAAATGGCAGATATTGTACGAACAATTTCGGCGGACGGCTCTGTTGCGGCGACAGCCATAAACGCCATTGACATCGTTTCAAGAATTGAACAGATACACAAAACCTCCGCGGTGGTAACAGCCGCGCTGGGACGGCTTTCCATAGCCGCGTCGCTGATAGGCATAGGCTTGAAGGGCGGCAGGGACAGCGTTACGGTAAGAATGGACGGCGGCGGTCCCACCGATATTTTAATAGCCGTTTCCGACAGCGGCGGGAACGTCAAGGCATATGTGGGCAACCCCGTTGTGGAGATACCCCTCAACAAGTTCGGCAAGCTGGACGTTGCGGGCGCGGTAGGAAACAACGGCACTCTTTCCGTTATCAAGGATTTGAGCCTGAAAGAGCCTTACGTGGGGCAAGTCCCCATAGTTTCGGGGGAAATCGCCGAGGACATAGCCAACTATTTCGCGGTAAGCGAGCAGATACCCACTGTCTGCGGGCTGGGAGTTCTTGTCAATCCCGACCTTACGGTAAGGGCGGCTGGCGGCTACCTTATACAGCTCCTGCCCTTTGCGGACGAAAGCTGCATAGACAAACTTGAAAGCAACATCAAAACCTTGCCCCCCGTCACGAAAATGCTTGACGGAGGTATGACCGCCGAGGATATTGCCATGCGGGTAATGGAGGGTCTCGCCCCCGAAAAGCTGGACGAGTTCACCTGCGAGTACAAATGCGACTGCAGTAAAGAACGTGTGGAGCGCGCCCTTGTAAGTCTCGGCAGGGAAGAGCTTGCCAAAATGGCGGAGGAAGAGGAAAGCATTGAGGTCTGCTGTCATTTCTGCGAGAAAAAGTATAATTTTTCCAAAGAGGAAATATTAGGATTAATTAAATAAATTTTGGTGGATGTTATGAAAATTCTTACAAAAGCGGCAAGAATATTTTTGATTGCGGTACTCATACTCGGCGTGCTGCTGCTGATTTGCTTTATAAATCACAGAATACAGCTTTCAAGGGAAGATAAAATCCTGCGGCGGATAGGCACTGCTGTTGAGGTGGACGGGCACAGTATGAACGTCTGCACCGAGGGCGAGGGGGACGTTACCTTCGTGTTTATGTCGGGCGGCGGGACTTGCTCTCCCGTGCTGGACTTTAAATCATTGTACACGCTGCTTAGCGATGAGTACAGAATTGCCGTGGTGGAAAAATTCGGGTACGGTTTCAGCGACGTTGTGGACAAGGAGCGTGACATAAATTCAATCCTCGAGGACACAAGAGCCGCGCTGTCGGCGGCAGGAATTGCCGCTCCCTACATACTTTGCCCCCACTCGATGTCGGGGCTTGAGGCGCTTTACTGGGCGCAGAAATATCCCGACGAGGTAACGGCGATTATCGGGCTTGACATGGCTGTGCCGCAGTATTATGAGAGCATGAAAATAAGTCCCTTTATAGGACTTGCGGGCGCGGCGGCAAAAATCGGCGTGACACGGTTTATTCCAAATATTTCCGAGAGCGACGCCATAAAGCACGGCACGCTTTCGGAGGAGGAAAAAGCGCTGTACAGAGCGGTTTTTTACAGACGTACCGCAACCGTGACGATGTTAAACGAAACCGAGGCGGTCAGGGAAAACGCGAAAACCGTGGAAAGCGGGGGAGTACCCCAAATCCCAATGCTGCTGTTTATTTCGGACGGCTCGGGGGGCACGGGCTTTGATAAGGACGCTTGGCGCAGTATTCCCGAGGAATATATCGCGCAGGTTGAGGGCGGCGAGTATGTTGAACTGGATTGTCCCCATTATGTTCACGACTATGAATATGAAAAAATATCGGAGAATATAAAGATATTTGTTGAAAATTTAATTGCGGAATAATTAAAGGCAGGAATATTTTTCCTGCCCTTTTTAATTGATTTTTTTCAAGGACTCCCTTTCAATGAGATTGTAAGGGAGTTTTATTTGTTTGTTGGACTTAACGTTGTTGTTGATGTTGTTCATAAGCTCGTTAATGACCGTCCTGCCCAGGTCGTAGCAAGGCTGCTCGACGGTGGTTATGCCGGGGGTGTACATACTGCTTAACGGTATATTGTCAAAGCCGCAGACCGCTATATCCTCGGGCACTCTGTAACCTTGTGAAAGAGCCTTTTTCACAAAGCTCACCGCCAGCAAATCCGAAACGCAGAACACCGCCGTAGGCGGTTCGTCCATGCTCATAAAGCGGTCGAACGCCAGTTCCCCGTGGAAAAGGTCGTAAGTCCCCCTGTAAATATATTCCTCCTTAAATTCAATGCCGCTTTCGGCAAGAGCCTGTCTGTACCCCTTTTCGCGGTCGATTGAGGACAGGGAATTCACCGCCGTGGAAATCATTCCAATTCTTTTGTGACCGTACTCGATCATCTTGCTGACAGCCGCGTGCGCCCCGCCAACGTCGTCAACGGTTATAGTCAGCACGTTCGCCCCCTCGATACGTTCGCAGCAAAGGGCGATATAGTGCTTTTCGTTAAGCTCGGTAAGGGTTTTAACGTCAAGCTGCGACCCAAGCAGAATAGCCGCGTCCACGGTGCGGTTGAAAACCATATCCAGCAGCCGCATTTCAATGCTGTATGTACTGTTTGAGGTGCTCATAAGTATGTCGTAGCCGTACTCCGAGGCGGCGACCTGCATACCCCTGATTATCTCGCTGTAGAACGTCTGCTCCGTGGAGGGAATAATTGCCAGAATAATATTGGTCTCGCATTTTCTCAGATTTCTCCCCAAAAAGTTGGGACTGTACCCAAGCTCCTTGATAGCGTTGTTAACCTGCTCGGTGGCAGCCTCCGAGACCGTGGCGCTGTTGTTCAGCACCCGTGAAACCGTTGCGACGGAAACTCCCGCCGCCTTTGCAACGTCTTTTATGGTAACATTCATTAAACGGCAGACCACCTTTCAAAAATACCGATAAAAACCTATATTAATATTATAACAAAGCGGAGAATTTTTCAATTGACAATTTAACCTAAAAATTTCAAATATTTTTTACAAAATTTTTTCATTGTCCGTCAGCTTGCGGCTGGTTTTGTTATGCTTTTCGGTACGTTTTTTATTCCGCTTTTCAACGTTTTTTTCGGAAAAATAATTGAAAATAATCAACAATGCCAGCAAAACTGTTACAAAAACCGTCATAAGGTGTCTTTCAGCAAAGGGAAGAGTGTTTTCTTTGGAAATCAATTCATTGGGTATGGCGTAAAAGGTTTTCACGGTATATATGTAAAAACCCGTGCCGATAACGTTAAAAACAAGGGGCAGCCAAACTTTTTGCAGGGCGGCGAGAACCGTCGCGGCAATGAGGAACGCCGAGCTTATCAGAAGAGCTGTTCCGCAGAAAGAATAGTCCCCGACGGCGCTTTGGGAAAAATCCTGAATAAGAATGGCTATCGCTCCCATAATATTAAAAAATCCCGAAAAAACCGCCGTCGCCGCGATACACAGCGCCAGGGTGATATTTCTTGCTTTTTTCATGTTTTAACTCCTTTTTCAGCAAATTTTGGCAGGAAGTCCGCAAAGATACTCTTTTTATATTATACCATATAATACGCTTACTTTGCAAGCGGAAAATGAATTTCTATTTTCGACAGGTTATTTTAAAGTTTGGGTGTAAAATAACGAAATAAAAAGCATTGATAAATTGCCCCGAAATGAGAATAGTAATAGAGTTGATTAAAGATTTTTTTACGGAAAGGAGATTGTTTTGTTTCCGTTAAAAGGCAAAGCAAAGTAAAAATTATGAAAAATTTTATTAAATTAATGGCGATAATGACAAACCTGCTGCTGCTGACCTGTTTGGGAATAATTGTTTATTTCAGTAAATCTCTGCCAAACAATTATTACGTTGCGCAGGGCGGGGAGTTAAAAATATCAAACTTTATCGAGGCTGTGCCCTGCGGCGGCGCGTACAGCGGAGAACCCTACGCCGCGGCGGGAAAAACCGAGACAAAGCGGGTGGAGCTTAAATTATTAGGAATTATTCCAATAAAAACGGTGAATATTCAAGAGGTGGACGAGCCTGTCCTTATTCCCTGCGGAAATCCTTTCGGGATAAAAATGCTTACCGACGGCGTTATCGTGGTTGAGGCGGGGAGCTTTGACACGGTTTCGGGAATAAAGTCCCCAGCCGCGGACGCGGGTATAAAGGCAGGGGACATAATCAAGTCCATAAACGGAGAAAAAGTTTCCTCAAACGAGGATATAGCGGACATTGTTGAAAAAAGCGGCGGTGAACGGCTTACGGTAAATATTGTCAGGGACGGTGCGAACCTTGTTATAAACGCCTCGCCCATGAAAAGCAAGTCCGATGGCGCGTACAGAATAGGCTTGTGGGTGCGGGACAGCTCCGCGGGTATCGGGACGGTAACCTTTTACAACCCCGAAACTGGAGTTTTCGCGGGGCTGGGACACCCGGTCTGCGACATCGACACGGGGAAGATAATGCCCCTTTCCAGCGGCGAGGTTGTGGACGTAAACGTCAACGGCATAAAGCGGGGGTTGTCGGGCATACCCGGGGAGCTTATCGGCGGGTTTACCTCCAACAGCCCCGTAGGTACGCTTGAAATGAACTGCGAGAACGGTTTGTACGGTATTTTGTTTGACTTTACGCCAAGCTGCGAGGCTTTGCCGTTAGGTATGCGGCAGGAAATAGAAACGGGGGAGGCGTATATTTACACCACCGTCAGCGGCAGCGTACCCCAAAAGTATAAAATTGTCATTGAAAAAATCGACTTGCAGGACTCCCGTGACAGCAGGAATATGATAATCAGGGTCACCGACGAGGCACTTCTTGACAAAACCGGGGGAATTGTGCAGGGCATGAGCGGCAGTCCCATAATACAAAACGGCAAGCTGGTGGGTGCGGTAACTCACGTTTTTGTAAACAATCCCACAAAGGGGTACGCGATTTTCGCCGATACTATGTACGACTGCTCCCAAAGCGTTCTTTCCGAGGACGCCGCCGCATAGAATGTAACAGCGTGAACAGATTGAACGGGTCGGTTCACGCTGCTGCAAAAATATTTAAAAAATTTTGTAAAAACACTTGACAAAACAGTTCCGATAGTGTATAATAATATAGTCGCCTGCAAAAGGCGGACAATTCGGGAGCTTAGCTCAGCTGGGAGAGCATCTGCCTTACAAGCAGAGGGTCATAGGT
>JAMPDU010000138.1 GCA_023665505.1 Ruminococcus sp. | reverse complement strand
AATAACGATAAAAAACCGGATTTATATGCAATACGAAAAAGCTTTTGAACGTATAGGTCAGCAATATGGTACAGACGTATATAGTCCTCAACAGTTTTTTCACGCAAAGCCTTGCAAATAAGCCAATTAATTGACAGGTGAATATTGGCAAATTCTATTGGAATATTAATGCCCCTTTCCGTTTCCACATCAGTGATTGTTTTTATATCGGCGAGTTTTTTCAACCGTGCCGAATTGATAGTAATAGTCTCATACATTTTATCAAACTGCTCATTGTGTGAGCCGAAATCTCTAATTTCGGCGCGGATAAACCTCGCTAGATGATATAAACTTGTGCAGGTCGAAATATCGTATAGGTCACAGTGTTCGATAAGCGTAATTACCGATGTGCAAGCGTCAATAATTTCTTTGTCAGACATAGCGTTCATAGCGTTCTCCTTTCAATTTTTTAAAAACCCCGAGCGGGAGCCGTCGCTCCCGCTGACATCGGGGAATGATTTTAAACAATAAACTCGTTGCAATTTATATTTTCGTCAAGCATAGCTTTTCTTAACCGAATTACGTATCTATGGAGTTCATCATTAAAATGTGAAACCATTGATTTTACCATAGTGTAATTTTGAATTTCAGTGTGGACGTCTACCCAGTCTGCGTAATCCAAAAAACTCGGAACATACAACTCGGCTATGTTATACAAGCGCAGATAATTATTTACAGATTTTTCTTTCAGACAACCGCGAATGAGCAATATGAGCGATGTGTGAGCGTTACATATAGGTATTGGGACTATCATATCCAATCTGTGGACATCTTTCCTAACCGTATAACTTAACCCTATCACATACTTTGCAATTCCCTTGGCTGAAAGTCTTTTCAGCCTTGCGGAATACGCGCTGAGGTTGTCAAACATAGCATCAAGTTCGTCAGTTTTTTCGGGATAATCCCTAATTGCACCTCTTACAAATCTCATTAAATGAAAGATGTTGCTGCGAATAAAACGGTCGTCGAGGTCGGAGATGTCAGCAAGTTCAAATAACGCTTTATAAGCGTTTTCGATAATACTTTTGGGAAACATAGTGTTTATCCTTTCTATATAATTTTTGGTGAATAAAAAGACGTACTATATAATAATAGTAGTGGAGATTATTAAGGTTTATAAATCATAAATTTTCACTCCTCTATTCTGAATTTTCATAAATTAATCAAGTCCTTTCAGATAAATTAAAGGTATCATATAAGACCCTTTAAAATAACTCCGTCAGTCGCCCACGCGACTGACATTGTGGGAGTAGACGTAAATAAAAAAATTACACAGTCTCCAACTGGAAACTGCGCATACTCGTGTTATAGAATTTTGAATTATCGTAATTATCACCGAA
This sequence comes from Ruminococcus sp., assembly GCA_023665505.1. Classification (GTDB taxonomy): domain Bacteria; phylum Bacillota; class Clostridia; order Oscillospirales; family Ruminococcaceae; genus RGIG8773. The sequence goes on along the minus strand of JAMPDU010000138.1, from coordinate 6,553 downwards.
ATCTCTGTCTTAATTTCATAAAAAATCGTCAAGTTTCCTATATCTGACAAAATCTGTAAATGAGTGAAATGGTAAAGACAAAATATCTTATAAAAAGTCAAAAAATATTCATAAAATCCAGTGGTAAAAAATAGCAGTACACTAAATTGTGCGCTGCCACTCGTTCTTGTGCAAATTAAAACGGCTATGGGGCAAAATCCACAGCCGTTATTCTTTCATTCGGTCAATAAGCCCTATGAGCATAAGTAAATCCTTGTCCCGAAGCCCTGAAAGACCTTGAATAGCTCGTTGAACCAGTAAGGGGTTCTCCGTATCTTCGTCAAAAAATTGCATCGGTGTAATGTCGAGATACTCGCAAATCGCCAAAAACTCTTTCATTGACGGCATTACCCTGCCCGAAGAAATGCTTTGGATATAGCTGCGGCTGTGCCCCAGTTCAAGGCTCATCTGATATTCCGAAACGTCCTTTTTAATTCTCAGTTCGGTTAATCTTTTGGAAATAAATTCCTCATTTATCATATGCACTCACCCTATAACTATTTTAATATATTTGTAACATAAAAATACACGTTACAAATATTAAAATATCTGTATTATTAACGCTATATATATAGTTTTACAGGGAAGGTCGGTGAAGAATTTGGTTAAACGTACAAAAAATTTGTTTTTGAATAAAATGTCAAAAAAGCATTGAAAAATATGTTGAAATGTGATAAAATAGAAGTGTATATTTATTTTGTCATTTGGAGGAAAATAGTATGAAGTTTAAAAGAACCGAGCATAGCCGTTTTATTCAGCGGCTTGACAGGACGGCTGAGAAAAATCCGCTGTTGTGGCTGCCGTGCGTGCTGCTGATTGCATTAGCATTGGTAGTAGAGCATATTGCCGAGTATGCTAAGATAGCGTACTCACATCGCAATACCGAGAAAGTTGTCAAGGAAAGACCGCAGGGTGTGAGAAAGCCGTTTGCTCTTAGGGCGGTGGCTATGTCTTTGGTTATGGCATTTAGCTTTATGCTTGTGTCTGATTTGGGGCAAGTTGTTTTTGCCGATGAATATTACTATAATGATATGTCAAATACGGACTGGCAAAATGACATTAACGTCACGGGCAATGACCCTTTTGGAAATATGCTTGCGGACGAGTTTAATGCTAAAAATGATGAACAAGAAGCAAATGCGGGCTATAATGTGTTTTCTGTTGAAATGCAGGGGAATGCTGCTGTAGTTGATTATGAGGCAATTCAAAATAGTACACTTGTTGTCGGAATTTACGATGAATTAGGCGAGCAGCTTATTACAACAAGCAGTACAGGAGTTACTGCCGAGGAAAATCAAGCGATGATTGAAATGGACAGTTCCAAAATTCCGCAGTATTTCTACATAAAGGCATATTTGATAAATTCGGAAACAATGCGTCCGCTGTGCAGTGTTTATGAGTGCCCTACATATACACAGGAAATGCAGGAGTTTTTGAGCAAGACAATTTACGATTTCGATGCAGATAGGGTACTTAATTTAGACACAGATGTTTCAAATAACTTTGCGGTATTTGGCGAAGGTGCTGTAATATCGCAGGAAACGGTCAATCAAAATAATGTTGTTTCGGTAGATAACGACAACAATGTTTACGTTATCGAGAATGCCGATGAAATTGTTAAAAATTTACAGAGCGGCGATGTTTATTCGCAGGAATATGGCAGCAATGAGGTTCTTGTCGTTAAAGTTCTTTCGGTTGATATTGTTGGTGATACGGTTACAATTTACGGTGATGACAGTTCTCTTGAAGATGTGTTTGAGTACGTTAAGATTGACAGTACCTTTAATTCGTCTGACGTTGTTGCCGATACGTCCACTTTGGAAGAAGGCGTGGAATATGAATACAGCGGCGGAATTGCGGCTTATGCGGTAGATGTAAGCGGCGGTGTAAGCTATGACCACACGTTTAAATTTACGGACAAGGATATTGAAAATTATAAGGACGGAACAACAAGCGCAAAAGTCAGCCTCAGCGGTTCACTGGGACTGCATTTAGGCGGCAGAGCAAAATTATATATTTCTTGGTCGCAGACATATGTGGAGTTAGTGTTGGATTATTCCGCAAAACTGCAATTAACATTCAGCGAATCACTTCACGGTAAAATTCCTTTGACACATTTTGAGGTGTCGCCTTGCAAGGGTGTATTTATAAAATTTGACCCGTCTATTGTTGTGGAGTTTGACGGTAATATAACATTGACAGGTGAATTATACGGTAGTTACGGGTTTAAAGCCGATAAAAACGGTGCGCATAATATATCGCAAAGCCCGCAGTTTGAACGTGAACTGTCGGCTTTAGGAACATTTTATATTGGAGTGTCTCTCGAACCAAAGGTAACTATTGTAAGCGAAAAATTGGTAAATGCCTATATTGACGGCAGAATGGGCGTTGAGGTCAAAGCCTCTTTAAAATATGGCTCAACTGACGAAAAAAATGGCATACGGCATGACTGCAAAAGCTGTATAGACGGCGATATATCAATCAAATTTAATTTGAATGCGGGTATAAGCCTTTGTGATGATAGAATTTCATTTACAATTGGTTTAATTAATAAAACGGTAAAAATTGCCGATTTTTACCGCTCGGACGACTTCGGCGATTCGGGATTTACCGAATGCCCGCACTATAGCTATAAGGTCAGCGCACACATACATGGTGAAAATTCACTTCTGCCGGGAAAAACAACAATTGAATGCAGTAACGGCAATGTTTATACAACTGATGTGGAGGGTTTTGTTGATTTTTATCTTCCAAATGGGGAATATTGGTTTAAAATTTCAAACGATAAATATAAAGCAAACGAGTATGCAGAAATAAAGAATAAACCGACTACAATTTCAGCGTGGCTTAATGCTACGTTTGCTCATAGCTCTTACGGTTCGGGCGATACTCCTATAATCCCCGACCCGATAAATCCTGACCCCATAAACCCTGACCCGATTGACCCAGACCCTGTTGACCCCACACCGGCAGACAGCGATTTTGATTATTCGATTTTAAACGGTGAAGTGACTATTGGAAGATATAGAGGTAAAGATACTGAGGTTGTTATTCCTAATACTATTGAAGGATTGCCTGTTACTTATATAAGCGGTTATACTTTCAGAGATTGCACAAGTCTTACAAATATAACTATTCCTAATAGTGTTACTTACATAGGCAGTTATGCTTTCGCCGATTGCACAAGCCTTACAAACATAACTATTCCTAATAGTGTTACTTACATAGACAATTGGGCTTTTGAAGATTGTACAAGTCTTACAAGCATAACTATTCCTAATAGTGTTACTTACATAGGCGATATGGTTTTCACGGGTTGCACAAGCCTTACCAGTATAAATGTTGATGAAAATAATACAAGTTACAGTAGCTTAGGTGACGTACTATTCAGTAATGATTTATCCAATTTAATCCAATATCCAGCTGGATTGATAGAAAAAAGCTATACAATTCCCAATAGTGTTGTTTCAATAGAAACGTGTGCTTTCTATAATTGCAAAAGTCTTACAAGCATAACTATCCCTGATAGTGTAGAAACAATGGGAAGCCACGTATTTCATGGTTGTACTGGTCTTACGAGCATAACTATTCCCGATAGTGTCACTTCCATAGTCAATGAAACTTTCCACGGTTGCACAAGCCTTGCAAGCATAACTATACCTGATAGTGTTACTTCCATAGGCGATAGTGCTTTCAGTGGTTGTACAAGTCTTACGAGCATAACTATTCCCGATAGTGTCACTTTTATAGGTTGGTATGCTTTCCATAATTGCATAAGTCTTACAAGCATAACTATTCCTGATAGTGTTACTTCCATAGGCATGAAAGCTTTCCAGGATTGCAAAAATCTTACAAGCATAACTATTTCTAATAGCGTTACTTCCATACCTTGGGGTGCTTTCTCTGGTTGCACAAACCTTACAAGCATAAATATTCCTAATAGCGTTACTTCCATAGGCAGTTATGCTTTCGATGGATGTAATAATTTAACAATATATTGCAATTCTGGCTCAAAAGCAGAAAGTTATGCAATTTATTACGGCGTACCATATGTCATAATTGACGCCCCAACATCAACCCCCGCCCAATATGAACTCGAAGAAACAGAACAAGCACCCATAATTGACACGGAAAACAACAACGATAATTCCGATGTTGACGACAATGATGATTTAATTGAAAACCCCGAAGATACCGCGAATAATGAGACGGATTTGCAGGAAATCGTTGCCGCAGTATCGGAAATGCCCGAGCTGTATAATTCGCATTATGACGAGCCGATGTATTTTGCAAACATAATCGAGCCGTCGGCGTATCAGACGTTTACTGGCTTAATTCCGAATGAAATCTATAACTGTTACGGAATGAAGTCAAGAAAAGCCGACAAACCGTTTAACAGCAGCAATTTGCTGTTTATAGCGCAAGGCGTTTCGGATTCAAGCGGTAATCTGACTTTCAGTTATCTTCCTGCGGAGGACTATTCGAACCCCGAAATTTTTGTAAAGGCAATGACCGAATTTGACGTAGACAATGCGCAGATAATTTTCGCGGAGGCAAATGACGGTTCTGTAAGCATTGGCTGGAATCCCGCCGACGGCGCAAGCCAATATAAGATTTATAAGGTGGTAAATAACGTTTATACCGAGTATCAGACAACAACGTCGACAAGCTGCACTATAAGCGGACTTTCGGATAACGAGAAATGCGGATTTATCGTTCAGACCTGCGTAAACGGCGAGTGGTCGGTGCTTGATGAGAATGACATATTGTATTATAATGCGTCCGGTGAGGAGCACACACACGTGTTTAGCAATATATGGAAATCTGATGATGTTTCTCACTGGCATGAATGCTCCTGCGGTGAAAAAAGCGATGTTTCCGGTCACACTAAGGGTAGTGGAGTTATTACCGTAAAACCGACAGATGAGACAACAGGAATAATGACATATTACTGCACAGTTTGTGATTATGTTATGGAAACCGAAGTTATTCCGGCAATTCCCGACCATACCACACATATATTTGGTACAGAATGGAAATCGGACAATGTTTCTCACTGGCATGAGTGCATATGCGGTGAAAAGGCAGATAATACACCTCATAGCTATGATACCGGAGTAATCACGCGCGAACCGACCGAAACTACAGAGGGAATAAGGACATATACGTGTACAATATGCGGATATATCAAAAACGAACCTATTCCTATAGTTGTTCCAGACCATACTGTACATACATTTGGTACAAAATGGGATAGCGACAGCACCTACCACTGGCATGAGTGTACGGTATGCGGAGTACGTTCTGATGAGACGCGTCATATTGAGGATAATGGAACAATCACCGTTCAGCCTACTGCAACTACCTCGGGTACAAGAACATATTCCTGCACTATATGCGGATATGTTCTGAGAACGGAGGCAATTCCGCCGATTAATGACCCGTATCCCGTAAATCCCACGCCGTCGTATCCGACATTTACATATCCGACAACAACTACTACCACCACTTCTGCTACAAATGAACCCTATATTTACGGCGACAGCACAAAGTCGGGCTGGAACACGGTTATCTCGGAAATTGATTTTGCTCCGGACGGCAGCACCGTACGGGTAAATATGAACGGCACGACCGAGTTGCCAAAAGAGGTTACGGCACATATTCAGAACCGCAATATAAACCTTGAATTGAACATAGGCAGCGTGGTTTGGACGATTAACGGATTGGACGTTACAAATCCAAAAACTGTAAATATGAAAGTATCGGACAGATATGAGAAAATTCCTGCCTCCGTTATGGAAACTATTTACAGCGAATTGCCTGCAATACAACTTCGGCTTTATCACAGCGGCAACTTTGGATTTACCGCAAAGCTTTCTCTTAATGTCAATAAAAAGTACAACGGATATTATGCAACGCTTTACTACTACAACACGAAAACAAAACAACTCGAGTACAGCGGTCAATGCTATGTTTCGGGAGGAAGAGCCGAATTTGAATTTGTTCACGCGTCATACTATGCGATAGGATTTACCTCTGAGCCGCTTTATAGCGATGTTTCGACGGGAGCGGGTATCGTTGATTTCGGAACGCTGGTCGATGTTGATACACCCGTAACGAATGGAGTGACAATTCCTGCAATAAAACTGCCGCAGATAATGAAGTATTCAAACAAGAAACGCAAATATCGTATTCTTAAAAAGAGGAGGCTTGACGATTTGGTGTTCGTTTTATGATTTCGCTTGAAAAATTTTTCCAAACCCCTTGACAATTTTAAACTAATGTGCTAAAATAAAATTAACACAAGCCAAGACAACCACCACGACGTGTTTAAGGTACAAGATTATGTTACATATTAGTATGAAGCAAAATGCAATTGAATTTAAGCTTTCAAAAGCACAGTATGTAAGCTATAGTAACTATGGCTTGATATGCTGTGCTTTTTTGCATTTTGCGGATGCGTTCGGGCGGCGAACAGAGAGAGCTCCGCCCGAACGGTTAAATGCTCCCGGGA
>JAMPDU010000137.1 GCA_023665505.1 Ruminococcus sp. | reverse complement strand
TTAATATTTTTACCCATTTCCTTTAATTTTTTGCTGATTTCGTCAATAAGGCGCATTTTTACATTGAAATTTATGGGCAGAGCGGGGTTCTGATGTGCGGGGTTTATGGCTCTGCCAACATAGAAACTTATGTCGGTTGCCTCCTCGAAAAGCATATACGCCGCGCGGGACGCGCCGTCCTTCCGCATACTTAAATCGGTAATGCTTATCGTGCCGTCAAGGTATTGGTCGGCGTACTCCAAAACCTTTGTCATTGTGACAACGCCCTCGGTAACAAGGTCTATTCCCTCGATTTTCGCGGTGGGGGGAATGTCGGGGTCGAAATAGTCGAGACAGGGCACAACAGGCTTGCCCAAATATTCCGCCGCAAGCTTTGATGTCGTTCCGCCGCTGACAATGTGCTTGCCCTCTTTGGCAAAGAAAAGGGTTTGCATTTTTTTCAAGTCCTGAGGATTTGAGGGCGGTCCTATCATAAGGTTCATGGAAATGCGCCGACGTATCTTCACCGAGGCGATTGTGGTATCGTCCCCGGGTTCGCCGCCGTACAAATCGTTGCACTGGTCAAGCAGGAGCTGGGCAATGCCCTTTGCGGACATTTTTCTGTCATAGTTGCCTACCATAAAGTCCACAATATTGTCCCTCTGCCAGCCGAAATTCATTGTTTTGCCCACGCCCGCGTAAATCGCGCCGTCGCTCATCGCTATGAAAACGTCGTTTTCCTCAAGGTTAAGCTTTGACTTGTAAATGGTTTTCCCGCCGATTTCCATGCTTGTGCGTGGGTACTCATAGTTATCGCCGCCGCGGAGCATAACAACGTGAGGGTTGTCGTACTGAATAATTTCAGCCTCGCTGTTGTCGGTAATGCGTATTATGGTAAACGTTGAGTACGCTACCCCTCGTTTTTCGCAGACGGGCAGGGTCGCCGCTATGGTGGAAACGCAGTCCTCGATGCTTAAATCGTTAGCCATCATTGTGGAAATAATTTTCGACGTAAGTGTGGAAAGTATGCAAGCCTTTACGCCGCTTCCCAGACCGTCGGCAAGGACAAGAACAAGCCCGTTTTCGCTTTGCCGGACAACCTCGACGTGGTCGCCGCAGAGCTGTTCGCCCTTTTTATTGATACTGCTGTAACCGATATCCGTACATAAATTATTCATCAACCAAAGTCTCCTTTAGTTTAGTAAGCGCGATTTTCGTCTCCGCAGTGGTTTCGCCGAGAAGCGAGGCTATCTCCTGCACAACTCTCATATGCTTGTCGATAACCTTGTCGGTGATTTCCACCGCCTGCTTGCTGGTGCTTTCCTTTTTGGAACGGTTTTTTTCGTCCTCGGTAACGTCACGCATTATGCTCATAATTATATGGTAATTTCTGTCATAAATAACGGTTTCCTCAACGTACAGCCGATACTCCGCAAGATAGGTTTTTTTCGCGTAGATGTTCTGACCGTTTGCGTAAACGTTCATATACTCGGTGGGGTTGAGTATTCTTATAACGGGACTTCCCAGCACGTCCGACTGATTTTTTATATTCATCATCTCGCAGGCGGCTTTGTTTATAAGCTGTACCTCAAAGTCCTCGTTAAGCACCAAAATGCCGTTTGGCGTGTTGTTGATAATGTTGTCGGAAAGCGACTCCGCCTTGTCCTTAAGATAGGGCAGACACATTGTAAAGTCCGCCTTGCCTTGATATACTGCCACAGCCTTTTCGCGGCAGGTATTGTAGCCGCAGCTTCCGCAGTTAAGCTCGTGCTCGGGAGCGGTCTTGCCCATTTTGACAAGAATTTCCTTAATCTGCGCCTCGCCGGGGTAGTCCTTGTACGCCGCCTCAACGCTGAAGGTTTTCCGGATACTCTCCGAGACGGGCAGCTCCGTGAGAATATCCCCCTTGCCCGCGTATCTGTCCACCGCAAGATAATTCTTGACGGGGGTTGACTTAACCTTTTCCATAACGGGACCGTTTATACAGCTCCCCGCGCAGGCGGACATTTCAATAAAGCAATTTTTAATCTCGCCGTTTCTGATGTCCTCCAAAGCCTTTTGGCAGTTCTCCATACCGTCGATAACGATAAAGCTGTAATCGAAACCGTCCCTGTTCATAGAACGGAGTATTCCTCCCGAGGTGGGGAACAGCGCGGACTTGTTCACGCTCCTGTCGTCATCTCGGGGGGTGAGGGAAATTCCCTCCTCGTTAAGCCAGCCCGTAAACTCGCCGAAGGTCAGCACCGCGTCGGCGTACCCCTTGTACTTGTCCGCCTCTTCCTTTTTGGAAATGCAGGGTCCTATAAACACAACGTACGCATCGGGTTCTTTTTCCTTTATGTACTTGCTGTGCGCCTGCATTGGCGAGAGCACGTGCGCAAGGTGAGGAATTTGGTCGGGGTAATACTTCTGAATAAGCGTATTGACGGTGTGACAGCAGGAGGAAATAAGCACGTCCGCCTTGCCCTCACGTAGGATATTTTCATACTCCTTTTTGACGATTTCCGCGCCGATTGAGGTTTCCTCCGCATAGGCAAAGCCCAGCTTTTTCACCGCCTCGGAAACAGCCTTTATGCCCACCCCGTAATTTGCCGCGAAAGACGGCGCAAGGCTTGCCACAACCTTTTTGCCGTCGGCAATTGCGCTTTTGACGTTATGCACGTCGTTCCTAATCTGCTTGGCGTTTTGGGGACAGACAACATAGCAAGTGCCGCAGAGTATACACTCGTTGGGCAGAATATGCGCCTGGCTGCCCGAAAACTTAATGGATTTCACGGAGCAGTGCCTTATGCACTTATAACAGTTTTTGCAGTTTGAGGTTTTAAGCTGCAAGTAATTGACATTCTCGGTCATTTGATAAATCACCTTTCCATATTATGGTTTTAAAATCGGGCACTTAGCCCTGTACCCTGTCGAGAATATTCGTCTTGAAAATCTCGGAAAAATTCTCGGGAGAAACGCCGCAAATGATTTCCTCGTCAACCTTAACGGTAACGCCCGTGGTACATTTTCCCAAACAGAACGCCGCCGAAAGGTTTACCTTGTCCTCAAGACCGTTTTTCTCGATGCTTTCTTTCATAAGCTCGATAATTTTATACGAGCCGCGAAGATGACATGAGCTTCCCACGCAAACATATACATTCATAACACAACATCCAATCTATAATTTTTTGTTAGCCGAAATTCGGCAAAATTTGATAAAAGCTTACATAATAATATATCATTTTACAGCCGTTTAGTCAATATTTTTTTGTAATTTTTTTAATTTTCCGCCAAATCAAGCTTATTGCTCAGCTTGTCGGAAAGCTCCGCAAGGGACGCCGCTAAATTTTCCTCACGGACTATTATATCCTCGGGCAAATCAAGCTCCACTTGAGAAAAGTTCCAAATTGCCTTTATTCCGCATTTTACCAGCAAATCGGCGGTCTGACGGGCACTCCTTGCGGGGACGGTTATTATGCCGATATGGATATTCAGCCTCTCGCAGAGATTTTTCATTTTTTCCACGGAAAAAATCTGCTTGCCCTTAACCTGCGTACCGATTACAGCGGGACTTATATCGAACCCCGCCACGATATTCAAGCCGTACTCCGAAAAGCCGTCAAAGGCAAGAAGTGTTTTCCCAAGCTGACCCGCCCCGACGATAACGGCGTCGTGTACGTTTTCACGGTTCAAAAAGCTGTTAAGCAGGGCGATAAGGAGGTTCACATGATATTTCTCAAAGCCCTGCTTTGCGCCTATGTACGCAAGTTCAGCCACGGGGTCTGCACCGTCCGCCGCAAATTTTTCGGAAAGCTCCGCCGCTGTAATAACATCTTTGCCGCCGCGTTTAAGCTCCTTCAGATATTCCAAATATTGGGGGTATCGGGACAAAGCCCCCCTCGGAACGCTTTTCAATGAGGAATTTCCGCTCATAGGTTCACCTCCTTAAAGGTTGAGAATACTGATAGCGTCCATAATGGATTTTTCCGCCGCCTCTTTTCCGTACTTGTCAACAGCCATTTTGTCCTTAGGACCGTGGGTGAGACAGGCAGGTCCGCCGATACAGCCGTCAACGCAAGCCATTCCCTCGATAAAGTTTTCGCCGCCAACGCCTTTCTGCGCTTTCAGCAAGGCGGTTCTGCAATTTTCAATACCATCGCAGGTGACGGCGTTAAGCTTGAACACATTGTCGGGAATTTCCATTTCCTTTAACGCCTCGGCGACCGCGTCCGCAAGACCGCCGCTCCTTGCGAAAATCCTGCCGAAGTAAGAGGCGTTGTCAAGAGGTTCGTTTTCAAGCTCGGCAAGCTTGATGTCCCGCGCGTCAAACAAAGCCTGCAATTCCTCAAAGGTGATAACGTTGTCGATGTACTGCTTTACGCTGTCCTTTTGAGCCTCAGCCTTTTTGGCGGTGCAGGGTCCTATAAACACGATTTTGCAGTTAGGCTCGTGCTTTTTCATATATTTGGCAATTTCCGCCATTGGCGAAAGATTGTGAGAAATTTTATCTTTCAGCTGGGGAAACTGGGTTTCAATGTACCGCACGAAAGCGGGACAGCAGGAGCTTGTCAGAAAGCCCTTTTCCACAAGCTCGGACGCCTCTTTGTAGGCAACCATATCCGCGCCGAGAGCGGCTTCCATAACGCCTCGGAAACCAAGCTTTTTAAGTCCCGAAACAACCTTGCCGAGAGGTACGGAAAACTGCCCCGAAATAGACGGCGCAACCACCGCGTGGACGTTGTACTTGATGTTCCCCTCGGAATTTTTGATAAACTCAATCGTATCAAGTATGTAGGACTTATCGCTGATTGCCCCGAAGGGACACTGATAAACGCACGCCCCGCAGGCAACGCACTTTTCGTCGTCAATTTTGGCACATCGGTTTTCGTCGATTGAAATGGCTTTCGGCTTGCACGCCCTTACGCAGGGTCTTTCGCTTTTGACGATAGCCGAGTATGGGCACGCCGCGAGACATCTTCCGCACTCAACGCATTTAGACTTGTCAATCACCGCCTTGTGGTCGACAATAGTAATAGCGTTCTTTGGACAGGCGTTCATACACCTGTGGGCGATACAGCCGCGGCACGCCTGTGTGACTTGAATGCCGTCCACGGGGCATTCGTCGCAGGCGATGGGCAGAACCTCGATGACGTTGCTGCTTTTTCCGTTATTCATAGCAAACTTGACCCGTTCGTTAACGATAGCACGCTCCTTATAAATACAGCACCGCATTGTAGGCTGAGGTCCGGGGACAATTATGTTGGAAATATCTAACATTCCCTCCTCAAGCCTGTCCTCAAAAGCGAGCCGTGCAACCTCGCGCAAAACCTTATATTTAAGCTCCTGCACACTGGTATCGAACATCATAAATTTAATTCAATCCTTTCCTGAACAACCCTTATTTTTTAAAAATTCTTAAAAATTCATGTGAATTTTTTCGGTAATATCCGTCCTTGCACAATTCGACAAATATATTATAGCACGTAACGGGGCTGTTTGTAAACTGTATATACGGAATGTGTCATATAAAATTGTGCATACAATAATTTTGAAACAGACAACGGCAAGGAGATATTTGAAAAATAACTGCCGCACCGAAACGCAGCAGTTAAAAACAGGTTTATTTCAGCGTACTGTACGGCTTAATTTTCTCAGCAATAACAGCCTTTTCGCGAGGAATACACAAGACTTCATCGGGGGTTTTGAAAATCCTGTTCCCGATAAACTCCGCCGTTTTCAAGTCCTGCGAACCAGGATAAATTATATATTATATGGTCGCAGTTATTCACAATCGTGACCGCCTCGGCGGGGGAGTACATACTCTCCAATTGCGTCATACTCTGCAAAATCAAGCTCACTGAGATGTCACGCGAGAGAATTGTCGAGATAATTTTGTCGAAGTCGGGAATTTTTCCACCCGCCCCGAAATCGTCCATAATAATCCTCACAGGGACTTTTAATCACCCACCAGAGTTGGAATACGCAAGACTGCAAAGTATCTGCAAAGCCTGTGTATAAAACACATTTATGAGATTATCAAAAGTCCTGTCGGTGTCGCTGACGTTCAAGAATAGCGCAGTTTTCTCAGTACCAAGTTTTGAAATATCAAAGCTTTTCGGATTTTCAAAAATGGTACGAGCCTCTTCAAAATCGAATGGCTCTAACGCGCGGTTTGCGAACTCCACAATACTCGACCACATTCTTTCCGCAATCATAGCGCTGCAGGTTTTGGCGTACTTTTGGGCGGCGAAAGTGTTCGGGTGCATCTCGACCCACTGTATGAACGAGAGCTTGCCGTTTGGCTTTATAAAGCGAGTATGCAAAGCGCAGACGGAAACCATATTCTGCTCTTCAACAGGCAGAGTTTCAAGGCAAAACGCGATTAAAAATGCCAAATAACCGGCGGCAGCCTGTTCCCAAAACGGCTCTGTAACGTCCAAAGTTGGGACGATGTTATTTGCCAAAGTGAGAACGTCCTGTTCGCGGTATTTTCCGTTTTTGTAACGCCTTATACCGTGCAGTGGATTATACCCGCAAGACTTTTCGGGGTTCACCAAGTCAAGCGTGTAGACTTTATAGCCTTTAGATTTCAGCTCTTTTGATAACATTTTACAAAGCTGCCCCTTAGTGTCAGAAACAACAATACTGCCCTCCAAATTTTGCAAATTCGGCACAACATACCCGCCGGTTTTTCCGCAGCCGGACGAACCGATTATTAAATCATTGTTGTTGAAACCGGTAATCCGCGTATCGTTCGATACGCGAATACCGTCAGCGAGTGTACGGAAATTTTTCATACATTTCCTCCTTTGTAAATAGCTGTTGCGAGACCAAATTCAATGGCTTCGTTTGCCGTGAAATAATGGTCCTCGGCAGTTATCTCGTAAATTTCGTCAAGACTTTTACCAGTCTTTTCGGCGATAATCTCGGCGAGCGTTTCTCTGACTTTGTTAAGACTGTCAACACCGCGCTGTATCTCGTGCGGTTTCTTGCCGCTGACGTCAAGATGTCCGTACGCAGGGTCGTGAATTAAAATTCGCGAATGCGGCAACATTTCACGCCTTGAGCCTGCAAGGAAAATTATCGCAGCCATACTGGCGGCATCTCCTATACATACAGTTTTGACGGACGATTTCATAATTTTTATAAAATCGTAAACCGCCAAACCGCTCATAACTTCGCCGCCCGGGCTATTAATGTACAGGGTAATTTCGTCTGATTTTTGGCTATCAAGGTGCATCAATTGTTTGATAAGTTTGTCCGCACTGACTGCGTTAATCTCGCTTGTCAAAAATATTTTGTTTTCTGCGAGGAGCGCATCCTCAATCGGCACGAGGTCTGTACCCCGCACGCTTTCTTTTATCGTATTCATACTGAATACCTCCTATTAATAAATTATTTCAGCGAACCCATTTCTAAAAATCTCGGCTTTGTCAAAAGCTTTGACTTTACCGTCGACTTTTTCGGCGAGTTCGTTGATGTTAAAATTGTTGTAATTGAATGCCGCCAAAATATTCACAAAAAACAGTTTGCAAATAGCGCAGCAGCCCCTGATACCCTCGGTGTACATTTCGATGTCGTAGCCCGGGGTCCAGCTTGCAAACATATATCCGGCAGTCACGTTGAAAAGTGCGCCTACCGTCGTAAAATCGTTAATTTCGTACAGCGCGTAACGCTTTGTATTAAAACAAATTGTGCTGTAAAATTCCGAAAACTCGTCGGTATTGAATTTCTTATCGAAATATTCAATAAGCCGGCGCAATTGAATTGCAAAAAACAACTCAGCCCAAGGCAATTTCAAGCTGCAAATATTATTGCGAAAGTTTGGCATATAGCTTAAAAGAATTGTGTAAGTGTTTGCAAAATTGTCAAAAAAGTACCTCATTGTGCAAATTAAATCCGAAATCGTCAGCAAATTTGTATAATTCGCATCATTATGGCTATGCTCGATATTGCCGAGATTTTGAACGATGTTATCCGCCGAACTTTTAATTTG
>JAMPDU010000136.1 GCA_023665505.1 Ruminococcus sp. | reverse complement strand
TTCACTAACGGGATTTACCCGAAGATAGTCCGAAACAGAGTATTTATGAGTATTCAGAGTTTTTGAGGGTTAGCGAGGAGGAATTGAGGGAGCTTGCGGAAAATTTGGTATTGCATTTTGTCAAATAATATTGCATACTTATATTTGTACAAATAAAGATTTAGTGTACCGTGAAAATTTGTTGAAATCGCTGAATTTTTAGAAAATTTAAATTTTTTTGAAGTGATTTTGCGTTCTGAACCGTTTTTATATATAGAGGGATTTATAAACAGCATTTTGTTGATACCGTTTTTAAAAGAAAGGACGTGTACTATGATTGGGTTTTATCTCGCTCTTATTGACGAACCCAGCGACAAGGAAAAATTTAATGAGATATACGGTACATACAACCAGCTAATGTTTAAGGTTGCAATGCCCGTAACACACAAAAACATTGTTTCAGATTGCCAGCGTTATTCTTCAGAACCAGCCCGAAGATAATCCTGTCTATCAATTTCTCGGCAAAAAACGTTCCGAGGGCAAGCCGTATAAGGTCTATATGATGGCTGCCGCAAACAAGTTCCTGCGGATTTATTACGCCCGTGTAAACGAGGCTTTGAGTAAATCAAATTAATTTTTTTGAAATATTTGTATTTTACTTAACAATTTAGACTGCTTATCGCGGTCTTTTCGGCGTGCTTGTTTTTACATTTGTTAATTATTTGTGAATTATCCTTTTTAGGGGTTGACTTTTACATAAAATACCGCTGCTTGTATTATTCGTATTTTTCTTCATTCAATTATTTCATAGTATAAATACTTATATGTATCTCTCCTCCTGCCTTTGGCAAAGGAATCCGGTATTTTTCCATAAGAGCCGGACCGCAGGAATTTGAGCCTACTCCCGCCATATATTCGTCTACACAAATAACGCTGCTCCCGCATTTTTCAAGCTCAAAATTATGCCGTTTTTCCGCAAGTTCTTCCTGCGTATATACCGACGCATTAAAGGAAAAATCTTTTTCGGCGGTAAAACGAACAGCAGTTTCCCCGTCCGTAACAGTCAAATGCTTACAGCCGTAATGGGAGGAATTTTCTTGCGGACGTATATAGTCCTCATGCATATCTTCGATATTTTCCGCAAAATTTCCCATATAGCTTGCCTTATGTTTATCAATATAGCTTTCATTCGGACCGTAACCGAAGTACTCTATCGTATCAAATTGCTTCGGCATAAAAAGACGTATTCCAAGCCGAGGCAGAAACTCAACCTTGTTGGAAAATTCTCCGTCAAATTTTACCGAAAGCCCATCGGAATTTATCGTGTACTGCACGTCCATATAAGCAAACGGCTGATGAATACTCCAACCGAATGACTGACGCAAAGCTATTTCCGCTCCGTTATCCGTGAGTTTTGTCATTACCCCATAATTTCTTGCGGTGAAATCGTTAAGGTGCGCCCTGTACCATTCATCACGCATAACATCGTTGTCCGTGGGAGCGCGGAAAAAGTTGAACTGTAAGGGCTTATCCAGAAGCTCTTTATTATCTGTGCAGATGGAATCAAATGCCGAAAGCCTTTTATTGAAACGGTATACGCATGTTCCTGTCGAAACGGTGACAAACATAGGCTCATCATCAATGCTTACGGTTTCGTTTATTTTTGGAGTTTTGGGAGTTTCACTGTTGTTTTCGTCACAGAGCTTCAACTGGTCAAAGCAGACCTCATAACCTTTTGAGCAGTACGGCATATCATTTTTTGCCGTAAAAACAAATCTTATATATGTTTCATGTTCAGCGAGCCCTACCGATTGGGGTATGAAAATTTCCGTACTGCTCATAGGCTGCACTGTAAAGTCCACAGTTCCATCGCCGAGCAGACTGCCGTCACAGGTTATTTCATAACGGCAGTCAAGGAAGTTTCCTGCATTTTCAAATTCAAGTGTGCTGTTAAAAATAAATTTTCCGTCTTTTCCGCCGCTTATGCGTATGGGTCTGTATACCTGCTTCAGTTCCAGAAGTCCAGTATGAGGTGTTCTGTCGGGATAGACAAGACCGTCCATACAGAAATTCCCATCGTTATGCTTTTCACCGAAATCGCCGCCATAGCCGTATTTTATCCTGCCGTTTTCCGTTTTGCCCAGCGGTACGGAATGGTCGCACCACTCCCAAACAAAGCCGCCGCAAAAGCGTTCATTGGAATAAAATACATTATGATAATCTTCCAGATCGCCGGGACCGTTTCCCATAGCGTGACAGTATTCGCACAGTACAAAGGGACGTGTTTCATTTTCATTTTTTGGGAAATACTCCATACCCCCCGTTGAGTGATACATTTGTGAAACTAAGTCAATAATATCGGTAGGTGTATCGTCAAGCTTATGGGTGCTTTCATAATGGAGCAGCCTTGTATCATCGAGCGACTTAACCAGTTTTCCAGCCGCAAGCATATTTTTCCCCCAGCCGCTTTCATTGCCGAGCGACCAAAAAACAACGCAGGGACGATTTATATCCCGTTTTACAAGAGTTTCAGCGCGGTCAAGTATCGCTGTTTTAAAACGTTCATCTTTAGCGATGACGGCAATGCCGTTATAACTGTCCTGCCATGACCATTTGAAGTCATTGTATACTTCAACACAGCCGTGAGATTCCATATCAGCTTCATCAATAATATAAAATCCGTACTTGTCACAAAGCTTGTAAAACAGCGGAGAATTGGGATAATGTGACGTTCTTACTGCATTTATATTATGACGTTTCATAAGTTCCAGGTCGCTTTTCATCTGCTGTACCGAAGCATAATAACCGGTATCGGGATAACTGTCATGGCGATTTACTCCCTTGAATTTCACTGCCTTGCTATTTATCTTAACAACGCCGTTTTCAACAGATATTTTGCGGAAACCTATATGTTCTCCGATTTTTTCATCGCCGGCATAAATTATCAGATTGTATAGATAAGGTTTTTCCGCCGACCACAATATCGGAGAAGTAATATGTACCGATGCAGTTTTGCAATCACCTGCGGCAAAAGCCGTGATTTTATTCCAATTACTGTCGAAAAGTTCTGCTCTAACATCACAGCCGAAGGGGGTAAGATACAGCTCCGCCAAGGAAAAATCATCCGAAAGTACGGTTTTTATTATATAGTTTTCCAGTCGTTTTATTGGACGGGACAGAACGTATACATCACGAAAAATTCCGCTCAGCCTTATTTTGTCTTGATCTTCAAGATATGTACCGTCACACCATTTCAGCACAGCGGCAGTAATAGTATTTTCTCCTTGTTGTAGGTACGGCGTAATATCAAATTCCGAGGTACAATGTGAGACCTGTGAATATCCTGCAAACTCCCCGTTTACATAAAGATATATACAGCTGTCAACACCTTCAAAAACAATTATCCTGTCCATACCGTCAGGGCTATATTCATAACTCCTGCTGTAAACTCCTACCGGATTATCATCGGGGACATACGGCGGATCAAATGGAATGGGATAGCATACATTTGTATACTGCGGTTTGTCATATCCATGAA
This sequence comes from Ruminococcus sp., assembly GCA_023665505.1. Taxonomy (GTDB): domain Bacteria; phylum Bacillota; class Clostridia; order Oscillospirales; family Ruminococcaceae; genus RGIG8773. Next base: position 4,478 of record JAMPDU010000136.1, on the reverse strand, counting down.
GCTGCCAGTTTGACGGAACCGGTATTTTTTTTATCAAAGGACACCGATAAAAAATTGTCCTCCATATCAATAATGCTTTTATAATACCGGAAATCCCACTCGCCGTTCAGAAGTTCAAAGCGTTCTGAAGTTTCCCTGCTTTCAAAGGGATTCTGCGCCACGCTGAATGGTATGAAATAGCAATGTTTACCAATGGTATTTATATGCAATGCTTCCGGATTTTCGTGATAGATCATTTTACTTTTAGGGGAATTTACAGCTGCAATGCCTGATATATTCATAATAAACAAGTCCTTTCTGCCCAAATTTACTATAAATATTATAACGGTTATTGACAGGCGCGTTAATGTATGATATTATCATTTTATAACAATATTAGCATAGAAGGCGATGATTATGTATTTTTGTGATTATCCTATTATCGGCGGAGAAAGTGAGCTTCCGCTTTACCTTATGAATATGGGACTGCATCTGTGTCAGGATCATATCATAAGAGAAGATGGCTTTTATTATCCGCAAATATTATATTGTACAAGAGGCAAAGGAACGCTGGTTCTTAACGGAAAGAAAATTTCTGTTAAGCCCTATTACGCTATTTTTCTTCCTGCACGCTGCCCTCATGAATATTACTCTGAAAGTGATGTATGGGATATTCACTGGGTAGTGACGGCAGGCTATGCAGCAGAAGATATGTTCAAACAGCTGCATATGACAGAGCCGGCAGTCTATATATTGGGAGAACTGAAAACGAAAACATTGGAACACATCTTCAGAAAAATGCACAGTATACTGCGTTCTGACAGCCTTTTCGGCAATTACAAGGCAGCCGGATATTTGTACGATTTTATCATGGAGTTCTATAGCATTATTTCTTCAACAAGAGCTTTTGATTCACCCAATTCCACGCTGACAGCCATAATTGATTATATTAATATTAATTTTGCTTCGCCCGTCTCGATGGAAGACCTTTGCGCTGTTTCGGGGGTATCAAAACAGCACATCTGCCGTCTCTTTCGAAATACTCTTAACTGCCGACCTATGGAATATGTTGCTAAGCGCCGAATTCAAGCGGCTAAGGAACTGCTGACCAGTTCCGATAAAAGTATAGAAAATATAGCTATTCAAACCGGCTTTGGTTCCATAAGCTATTTCTGCAAGCAGTTCAAGCGCTATGAGGGAATAACGCCTTCAATGTTTAAAAATACAGTATAAGAACACAGCCATTTTAAAATATAATTATCATTAAGGTGCGTATATAGTCTTAATATCGTAGAGCAGTAATATTATTTCTTTATGAAATACACCGTGTTTTTTAAAGCCCCTTGAACGTTGGGGTGCACCTTGCATGATGTACTGTCCAACGCTAATACCTCAACTTTGATTTCTATTATTTTTTCTGTTTGCATTGCTGTAAAAATCCGCTCTATTACTCCGTTCTTCACCCAACGGTTAAATCTTTTATATATTGTATTCCATTTGCCGTATTCCTTTGGAAGTGCCCTCCACTTGCACCCGTTTTCGGCTATATACAATATTGCGTTGATGAATTTGTAATTGCTTATTTCTACATTTCCTCTTTGCACCGGAAAATATTCCTCTATCCGTTTATATTGTTCATAACTCATTTTCATTCTTCTATTATATCATATTTGGGGCTTTGTGTCAACAGAACATAATCAAAGTCACGACCGAAAAACTTTGGATTTATTGTACAAATTATGTTAAAAAAATAACTGCCGCACCGTTACGGCGCAGCAGTTAAAAACAGGGTTATTTCAGTGTACTGTACGGCTTGATTTTCTCGGCAATAACAGCCTTTTCGCCCGTAGTAATGATAACGGCTTTATCCCTCGGAATACAAAGCACCTCGTCTGGTGTCTTGAAAATCCGATTGCCGATAAAGTTGGCTGTTTCCAAGTCCTGCGAACCGAGATAAATTATATGGTCGCAGTTATTGACGATTGTGGTAGCTTCGGCGGGGGAGTACATGCTATCAAGCTGCGTCATACTCTGCAAAATGAGGCTCACGGAGATGTCTCGAGAGCGGATAGTTGATATAATTTTGTCGAAATCCGGAATGCAAGTCGAACTCGCAAAGTCATCAATGATAATTCTGACAGGGACTTTTAACCGCCCGCCGATGTTAGAATCCGCGAGGCTGCAAAGTATCTGCAAAGCCTGTGTATAAAACACATTGATGAGATTGTCAAACGTCCTGTCAGTGTCGCTGACATTTAGGAATAACGCTGTTTTCTCCGTACCGAGCTTTGAAATATCAAAGCTTTTCGGGTTCTCGAAAATGGTACGCGCTTCCTCGAAGTCGAAAGGTTCGAGGGCGCGGTTTGCGAACTCCACAATGCTCGACCACATTCTTTCAGCAATCATTGCACTGCAAGTTTTGGCGTATTTTTTCGCGGCGAACGTGTTTGGGTGAGTTTCAACCCATTGAATGAACGAGAGTTTCCCGTTTGGCTTTATGAACCGCGTATGTAATTCGCAAACGGAAACCATATTCTGCTCTTCGGCAGGCAAGGTTTCAAGACAAAACGCAATTAAAAACGCCAAATAACCGGCGGCTGCCTGTTCCCAAAACGGCTCTGTAACGTCCAAAGTTGGGACGATATTGTTGGCTAATGTCAGCACATCTTGTTCTCGATATTTTCCGTTTTTGTAACGTCTTATACCGCGCAAAGGGTTGTACCCACAGGACTTTTCGGGGTTCACCAAGTCAAGCGTGTGGACTTTGTAACCTTTACTTTTCAGCTCTTTTGAAAACATTTTGCAAAGCTGACCTTTCGTGTCGGAAACGACAATGCTACCCTCCAAATTCTGCAAATTGGGCACCACATAACCGCCCGTTTTGCCGCAGCCGGACGAGCCGATTATGAGGTCATTATTGTTGAAACCGGTAGTTCGCGTATCGTTAGATACGCGGATTCCGGCGGCAAGTGTGCGATAATTTTTCATACATTTCCTCCTTTGTAAATAGCTGTTGCGAGACCAAATTCGATTGCCTCATCAGCCGTGAAGTAATTGTCTTCTGCTGTTATCTCATAGATTTCGTCAAGACTTTTTCCGGTTTTCTCAGCAATGATTTCAGCGAGCGTTTCGCGTACTTTATTCAAGCTGTCAACGCCGCGTTGTATCTCGTGAGGCTTTTTGCCGCTAACGTCAAGGTGTCCGTAAGCGGGGTCGTGAATAAGTATGCGGGAGTGGGTGAGCATTTCACGCTTTGAACCTGCGAGGAAAATTATCGCAGCCATACTGGCGGCGTCTCCAATGCATACTGTTTTGACGGGTGATTTCATAATTTTAATGAAATCGTACACCGCCAAACCGCTCATAACCTCGCCGCCGGGACTGTTGATGTAAAGTATTATCTCGTCTGAATTTTTGCTGTCAAAGTACATTAATTGCTTGATGAGATTGTCCGCACTGAACGCATTTACCTCACCCGTTAAGAAAACTTGGTTTTCTGCGAGGAGTACGTCCTCAACGGGCACGAGGTCAGTACCCCGCACGCTGTCTTTGATAATACTGCTCATAGTATTACCGCCTTTCTTAAAAATTTATTTCAACAAACCCACTGTTGAAAATCTCGGCTTTGTCAAAAGCTCTGACCTTTCCGCCGACCTTTTCGGCGAGTTTGTTGATGTTAAAATTGTTGTAGTTAAACGCCGCCAGAATGCTCACAAAAAATAGCTTGAAAATTGAGCAGCACCCGTTGATACTTTCTGTGTAAAAATCTATGTCATACCCCGGCGTCCAGTCTGCAAACATATACGCAAAAGTCTCTCTGAAAAGTGCGCCTATTGTGGTGAAATTGTTAACCTCGTACAGCGTATAACGCTTTGTCATGTAACAAATTGTTTTGTAAAATATCGAGAATGTATTTGTATCAAATTTTTGGTCGAAGTACTCAATAAGACGGTCTAATCGAATTGCAAAAAAACAATTCTGCCCATGGCAAATTTAGGTTGTAAATGTTGTTTCTGAAATTTTTCATATAGCTTAAAAGCGTCGCGTTAGAATTTGCGAAATTGTCTAAAAAATATCTCATCGTGCAAATTAAATCAGAAATCGTTAACGAATTTGTGTACTCAACATTTTCGTGCGTATGTTCGATATTGCCGAGATTTTGAATGATATTGTTTGCCGATTCTTGAACTTGATAAGTCGGCGGTGTGACATATAGAATGTCTTCAACGGTGTAGTTGAGGAAATGCTTTAAAATTTGCTCAATATCATCAAATCTGTCAACGTAACCCAAATCGCTTATTCGCATTAATTTGTCAATTTCTTTTGGCATTAGAATTTTTCCTTTCTAAGGTGTACTTATATGACGATTTCGTCATAGTTGATTTTCTCAGACTTCATAGCAGTTTCAAGCTGACCGACACTTCGGCTAATTTCCATTGCAAGCTTGAAAAGCGCTTTGTGAACAGTGTCTGAATTGATGTCGACCGTTTCTGAATATT
>JAMPDU010000135.1 GCA_023665505.1 Ruminococcus sp. | reverse complement strand
TGTAACAGTTTGTGACAAAGTAAACCTTTAAAACGTCCCGGTGGGACGTTTTAAATCTTATATCGTACGTTGTGTTGAAAACAGTCCGCCGGACTGTTTTGGAAACGTACTAAATATAAATTTGTATATCGGCATCAATAAAAATTTTGCAAAATCCCTTTTCAAATCCTGCAAAATGTGCTATAATGTTTTTAATGAAACTTTTTGAAAGGATTTGATAAAAATGGATAAAATCAAAATAGGTATCGTCGGCTACGGCAACCTGGGCAGGGGTACCGAGCTTGCAATCAGGCAAAATCCCGACATGGAGCTTGCCTGCGTTTTCACACGCCGCGACCCCTCGTCGCTGAAAATTTTGACGGAGGGCGTCCCTGTTTATTCACTGGGAGATATTGCCAACCACAAGGGCGACGCCGACGTGCTTATACTTTGCGGCGGCAGCGCCACCGATTTGCCAGAGCAAGGTCCTAAGCTGGCGGAAATGTTCTGCACCGTCGACAGCTTTGACACCCATGCCAAAATTCCCCAATATTTTGAGGCGGTGGACAATGCCGCCAAAAAGGGCGGAAATGTCGGCATAATCTCCGTGGGCTGGGACCCGGGCATGTTCTCCGTAGCGCGGCTTTACGGCGACTGCATTTTGCCGAACGGCAATACCTACACGTTCTGGGGCAAGGGCGTTTCTCAGGGGCACTCCGATGCCATACGCCGCGTTGAGGGCGTCGCCGACGCGAGGCAGTACACCATACCCGTTGAGAAAGCCGTAGAGGCTGTCAGAAACGGCGAGAACCCCGAACTTACCACACGTCAAAAGCACACAAGAGAGTGCTTTGTGGTTGCCGAAGAGGGCGCGGACAAGGCGAAAATCGAAAGCGAGATAAAAAATATGCCCAACTATTTCGCCGACTATGACACCACCGTGCATTTTATCTCCCGGGAGGAGCTTGCCCGCGACCACAGCGGCATTCCCCACGGCGGCTTTGTTATCAGGAGCGGCAATACCGGCGCGGACGGTGAAACGGGGCACATTGTTGAGTACAGCTTAAAGCTCGGCTCGAACCCCGAGTTTACCTCGAGTATTCTTGCGGCGTACGCGCGGGCGGCGTACCGTTTGCATAAAGAGGGGCAAAGCGGCGCGAGGACGGTTTTTGACATTCCCCCGGCGTACCTGTCCGTTAAGAGCGGGGAGGAAATACGCAAGGAATTATTGTAAAAATATGCAAAAAAATGTACCCCAAAAAGGCTGAGCCTTTACCCTTATTAGGCAACTTTACCAATAAGAGTAAAATGCTCCCATGGGTAACAGTACTTCTGTACCGTTACCTGTCTAAAGGGGTACATTTTTTATATCATTTTTCGCGGTACGGATAAATCCGTCACACCTGCACCGAATAATTTCAAACCCGCGCAAACCGAAATTATCTTAAAATTTTTTAAATCTTTTCATTTTCGCAAGACCCTTTCGCAAAAAATTTGTAGGGGACGGGTTTCCCGTCCCGTTTTTAATAAACCGTATCGGCGGGACGGGGAACCCGTCCCCTACAATAGACTGCGAATATTATTTATACCTGCACCGAATAGTTGGGCGCCTCTTTGGTGATATAAATATCGTGGGGGTGGGACTCCTTAAGCCCTGCGCCCGTAATCCTCACAAACTGCGCCTTTTCGTGCAGTTCGCCTATGTTCGCGCAGCCGCAGTAGCCCATGCCCGAACGTATTCCTCCCACAAGCTGGAAAACCGAGTCGGAAACCGTTCCCTTGTAAGGCACGCGCCCCTCAACTCCCTCGGGGACGAGTTTTTTGCTGTTCTCCTGGAAATATCTGTCTTTCGACCCGCAAGCCATTGCACCCAGCGAACCCATGCCCCGGTACACCTTGAAACGTCTGCCTTGAAAAATTTCCTCCTCGCCGGGCGCCTCGTCGCAGCCCGCCAGCAGCGAGCCCAGCATAACCACGTTCGCCCCCGCCGCAAGAGCCTTTACAATGTCCCCCGAGTACTTAATTCCGCCGTCGGCAATGACGGGAATGTCGTGTTTAGCCGCCGCGCAGGCAACGTCGTACACCGCCGTGATTTGGGGTACGCCAATGCCCGCAACCACACGGGTTGTACAGATAGAACCCGGACCAATGCCAACTTTAAGGCAGTCCGCACCAGCCTCGATAAGAGCCTCGGCAGCCGCAGCGGTGGCGATATTTCCCGCGATAACGGGAATGTTGGGGAACGCGCTTTTAACCTCCCTAACCGCGTTTACGATGTTGATGTTGTGTCCGTGTGCGGAGTCAAGCACAAGAACGTCCACCTGAGCGTCCACCAAAGCCTGAGCGCGTTCCATCATATTTTTCGCAACGCCGATTGCCGCGCCGCAAAGCAGCCGCCCCGACTTGTCACGGGCGGAATTTGGGTACTGGACGGCTTTTTCGATGTCTTTTATGGTAATAAGTCCCTTTAAAGTGCCGCTGTCGTCCACTATAGGAAGTTTTTCTATTTTATGCCGCATAAGTATTTGCTGCGCCCCGTCAAGGTCAGTGCCCACGGGTGCGGTAACGAGATTGTCACGGGTCATAACGTCGCCTATGGGGGTGTTGAAGTCCTTTAAAAACCGCAGGTCGCGGTTAGTGAGAATACCCACCAGCTTGCCCGCCTTGTCAACGATAGGCACGCCTGAAATTCTGTACTTGCCCATAAGCTCGTCCGCCTCGGAAACAAGCCTGTCCGCCGTAAGTGAAAACGGGTTTACGATAACGCCGTTCTCGGAACGCTTAACCTTGTCAACCTCGTCAGCCTGCATCTCCACGGACATATTCTTGTGGATTACGCCCATGCCGCCCTCTCGGGCGATAGCGATAGCCATATTCGCCTCGGTAACGGTGTCCATGGCGGACGTTATAATCGGCGTGTTGAGATAAATGTCCCCCGCCAGACGGGTGCTCAGCTCCACCATGTTGGGAGTGCAGTTGGACTCCGCGGGGATAAGCAGAACATCGTCAAATGTCAGACCCTCCTTGATAAACTTGTTTGAAAAATTCGTTTCCAGCATAAAAGTACCTCCTTAAAAAAACGCGGAAAAATGAATATTTCTATTTAGAATACCACTTTATCGGCATTAAGTCAAGACAATTTACAAGATTTGCCATTAGAAATTTATCGACTTTGCGGTATGTTTTTTGTGCAAAATTTTCAATTAATAATTAATAATGAATAATTAATAATTATTTTATGCAATTTAATTGCAGAAATTTCGTAGCCCGCCCCTACAAAAACGTTAATAAATTAAACCCGCCGACAGAATTTGCCGGCGGGTTTGTTTCATTTTAGGGGTACGGAAAATTATTAATTATTAATTGTTAATTAATTTCCCCCCTAAAATCGTTTCCGCCCCCACAGGTTTCCTGCGGGGACGGAGGGGAATTATCAATGCTTTGTTATTTTTTCCAAAGCAGATTTTCTAAGAAAGCGTCCGTGCTTTTTCTTAATATGTTTTAAGTATACACCCCTTTTGTGTCGATTTTGTGAAAATTAACCGAAATACTTGTAAAATGTTGAATTTTTTTAAGTAAACGGCACATAACATTCCTATGGAAAATAAAATTGTAAACACAAAGCTCGCGATAATCGGCGCGGGTCCCGCGGGAATGACCGCCGCTCTGTACGCCGCACGGGCGGGGCTTTCCCCCGTGATTTTTGAAAACGGCGTTGTGGGCGGACAGATTGCGAACAGCAGCACCGTGGAAAATTACCCCGGGTACGAAAAAATATCCGGCGCGGAGCTTGCCGAAAAATTCCGCGGACAGCTTTCCGCCCTCGGCGTTGAAATCGAGGAGTTCGACCCTGTCGTCGGCACGGATTTCTCGGGCGGCGAAAAGAAAATAATTACCGAAAACAAAATTTATCGGGCTGAGGCGGTAATAATCGCGGCGGGGGCGTCCCCCAAAAAGCTGCCCGTTGAAAACGAGGAAAAATTCCGCGGCAAGGGGGTGCACTACTGCGCGCTGTGCGACGGCTCGGCGTACAGGGGGAAAACCGTGGGCGTTGTGGGCGGCGGCAGCGCGGCTTTGGAGGAGGCTTTGTACCTTTCCCAAATCGCCGAAAGGGTGGTAATCATTCGGCGGAAAAATTATTTCCACGCCGAAAAAGCGGTGCTGAAAAGGGTTGAAAGCACGCCCGGCATTGAAATAATGTACAACGCCGACCTTGTTGACGTTGGCGGCGGCGAAACGGTTGAGTACGCCTTGATACGGGGCGGCGGTGGGGAAGTCCGCAAAATCCCGCTGTCGGCGGTTTTCGGCTATATCGGCAGCACGCCCTCCACGGGGCTTTTTCGGGACAGTATCGGGCTGAACGGGCAGGGGTACATCATTACCGACGAAAATCTGCAAACAAACGTCAAAGGCGTTTTCGCCGCGGGGGACGTGCGGGAAAAGCGTTACCGCCAGATAGTGACGGCGGTTTCCGACGGGGCAATTGCCGCGCTTAACGCTGCAAATTTTATTCAAAAGGAGTTTTAATATGATAAAAATTTTTTCCTCCGACAGCTGCGGCTACTGCACAAAATTAAAGGCGTACCTTGACAGCAGAAAGGTCAGCTACGACGTGATAGACGTTTCCGAGTCCCGGGAGAATTACGACAGGCTTGTGGAAGTCTCGGGGCAGACGGGCATACCCGTTACCGTGTTCGACGGCGGGCGTGTCGTTATCGGGTTTGACAAGCCGAAAATCGACGAATGCCTTGGCAGTGTATAGTTGATAGTTGACAGTTATTGTAGGGGACGGGTTTCCCGTCCCGCCGAAACAAATTTCGTGACAACGGGACGGGAAACCCGTCCCCTACAAAAATTTATTAATTCAAAAAAAGCGGGAACGTACCAAATCGGCACGTTCCCGCCAAAATTTATTCAAAATAATTTTAACCCAGCGTTACAACAACCTCGTTCTCGTCCTTTAATTTAGCCGCGGGAATAAGGTTGCCCTCCAGCTTTTCGCCGTTGAGGACTATGGACGAAACGCCGCTTTCGGCGTGACCCGGGTTGTTGAAAGTCATTGACAGCTTTTTGCCACGGAACGTCTTTTCAATCGTGTAGCTTGCCCACTCGGAGGGGATTGCGGGGTCTACCACAAGACCCTCGGCGTTGGGGCGCATACCCAATATACCCTCAACGCAGCCCACCATAACCGTGGAGGCTGTGCCCGTGAGCCAGTGAACGTGTGAACGTCCCTCAAAGGGCGAACGGGTGGACTCGGTAAACTGTCCGTGGGCGTAAGGCTCGATAACGCGGATTTCCGCCTTGTCGTTCATCGCCGCGGGGGAGCTTTCCATAAAGTACTCAAACGCCCTGTTGCCGTGACCCAGCATTGATTCCGCCAAAATCGCCCAACCCTGAGACTGGGAGAAAATACCGCCGTTTTCCTTGGTGTCGGGGTTGAAGATGTGCATAAGCGCGCCGTCGAAATAATTCTTGACGTAAGGCGGTTCAAGCAGCTTTACGCCGTAGGGCGTGTTGAGGATTTCGTGCACCGAATTCATAGCCTTTTCAGCCTGCTCTTTCGAGGCAAAACCCGAAATCACGCTCCAGCTTTGAGGATTGAGCCACATATTCGCCTCGGGGTCTTTCTTTGCGCCAACGGTAACGCCGTCCTCCCGAATGCCGCGGATAAATCTGTCCTCGTCCCAGCACTTGGCGAGGGACGCCCCCAGTTTGCCCTGAACGTCCTCAAGGTACTTGATGTACTCGGTATCGTTCTTTTGCTTAGCGTAATCTTTAAGCACCGTCATGGCGTAGTACAGCTGGAATGCCACAAAGGTGGACTCGCCTTTCTTGCCCATGCGGAGACAGTCGTTCCAGTCCGCGTGAAGTCCCGCAGGCATATCGTGGTCGCCGAGATGTGTCATTGAGAAGTTTATCGCTCTCTTCAAGTGGTTGTAAACCGTATCCTCGCCGCCGTTGGAGTAAGGAATAACCTCGTCCAGAAACGCCGTGTTGCCGCTTTCGCCGATGTACTTGAAAATCGTGGGGAACAGCCACAAAGCGTCGTCGGCGCGGTAAGAGGGGTGTCCCGTTTCCTTGGCGTAAATGGAGTTTTCGTCGTTCTCGTCGGGGCAGGTTTCGTGCCCTGCCTTGTGGTCGAACTTAACAAGGGGAAGTCCCGCGCCGTTGTCCACCTGAGCGGACAGCATAAAGCGGATTTTATCCCCCGCCATTTCGGGGTCAAGGTGAATAATGCCCTGAATATCCTGCACGGTGTCTCTGTAGCCGTAACCGTTCCGCAGTCCGCAGTAGATAAAGGACGCGGCTCTCGACCAAATGAAAGTGATAAAGCACTGATAAGCGTTCCACACGTTAATCATGTTGTTGAATTCCGCGCTTGGGGTGTTTATCTGGAAGTTGTTGAGCTTGCCGTGCCAGTAATTCTTAAGCTCGCGGATTTCCGCGTCAACCTTCCCCGGCTCTTTGTATTCGTTAAGAATAGCCGTCGCCTCGGCGTTGTTGCGCTGACCCACAATGTAGATAAGCTCTATAGTACCCCCCGCGCCGAGAGTTACCGCAGTCTGCAAAGCGCCGCAGGCGTTGGAGTTGTAGTTAAGCACGTTTTTGCACCGACCCTCTTCCACCATAACGGGGTTAGCCATTGTGCGGTACGGACCGATAAAGCTGTTTAAATCGCCGCAGTAGCCGCATACCTCAGAACCCACCATGCCAAAGAAACGCTCCCTGTGGTTAGAGCCGTCGGCATGCTTTCCGCTGTTTTCGTTGATATGCTGAACGATTTTATTTTCCTCAAAAGTTGTTCTTGTAATGAACTGTGTGTACTGGAGATTGACCTGATCCTGTTCGTAATTGTTGTCGTTGGTGAATTCGCAGAAACCGTACACCGACAGCTTTCTCGGCTTGTCGGAGCGGTTTGTGATAACGGCGCGCCAAACCTCGTAGGTCTTTCCCCGTGGCACATAGTATGTAACCTCCGACTTAACGTCGGCATACTCGGCGGAAATAACGGTGTACGCCGTACCGTGGCGGCACTCGCTTTTGTACTTGTCAAGGGGTTTTCCCACGGGCTGCCATGAGGCTGACCAATAGTCGGCGGTGTCGTTGTCTCTGATGTAGATAAATCTTCCCGGAAGAGCCAAATTCGTGTTAAAGCGGTAGCGCAGCAGCCTGCCGTTCGCCCCCGACTTTACAAAGCTGTAGCCCTCGGCGTTGCCTGAAATCATCGCGCCGTACTCGGGGTCGCCCAGATAGTTCGCCCAAGGTGCGGGGGTGTTGGGTTTGGTGATAACGTATTCTTTTTTCTCAAGGTCAAAATGTCCGTAATTCATTGAAAAAACAACTCCTTTTCCTCTAAACGCCGAAGTGCGGCGATACATTCATAATTACATTGTAACATTAACGAGAAATTTTTGCAAGGGGTTAGTAAAAAATTTACAATTGAAAACGTTTTCGCGGAAAAAAATTTTTGCAAAATGCCAAAGGCAGCACCGTAAAATTGCCTGATGTAAATCTGTACAAAAACAATATGAAGTGCGCTGCATATTTTTGTGAGAAACGTTAATTTACAAAAAGTTTACAAATATAATGCCAAATTATGCGACCGCATTTTTTGGTATGCCAAGCCGTGCCAAAAATGCCGATAATGATATTGATATTGATAATGAAAATAAATATACCGTCCAAAAACAAGAGACAAAAAACAAGGGGTAGAAATTCAAGAGACAGAAAACAAGGCTCTTGAAATCTGCCCCAATAAAATACAGATACAAAATAAAGAAAAATAAATATCTCGTCCGCGTTCGCAAAAACCGCGTACGGAAAAACCGTGTACGGAAAAACCGTGTACGGAAAAACCGACACAACAAAATACCGAATAAACAAAATAAAGAAAAATATATATTCCGTTCAATGTTTGCGGGGACGGAAAACCCGTCCCCTGCAAAAATGTTATTACGCATAAAAGTTGCACACTGTTTTTGTGTACCCCTACAAATTTTTGAAAAAGTCAAAAAAATTTTCTCCAAAGTTGCACGCCGATGTGCAACTTTTCCCGTTTTGACGCTATTAGTGTAGGGCGGGGGCTTGCTCCCGCCTTTCCAACGCGTTCTGTACAACGAGGCGGG
>JAMPDU010000134.1 GCA_023665505.1 Ruminococcus sp. | reverse complement strand
GGCGGTCGCTCCCTCCCGGAGCATATTCCGCCAGCCATGTTCGCCGTCCCTCGTCAGAACACGCCACAGAACGTCGTGCCTGCCGATACGCGCCAGCGCGCGCATTGCGAAATATATGGGGAACGCGCCGCAGAACCTGCCGTTCTCCTCCATAAGGGCGGCAAAACCGTTTTCCCCGTCGGGGAACAAGTCAAAATATGCCGCGTAAATATTGGCGTGCAGAGAGCAGTGCGAGCTTTCGGTGCTGTCCGCGAAAAGCCGACTGTCGGGACGGTAAAATGCCGACACAAAGGCCTTTTTCAGCGGCTCGGAATATTTTTCGGCGGGAATATCGAGAATTTCCCCCACACGCTCCGTCAGAATATTAGCGCCGACCCAAAGGGCGTTCACCGCGTTGTGGCAGCCGTCCCCCACCACGGGCTGGGGCAGCGGAAAATCGTAATTGTCACGCATATTTTCAGACCAGTCCACCAAATTCCATAAGTCCTTGACGTTTTCGAGAAGTCCGTCCGAACGCTTATAACGCTTGAAAAAACCGAGCATTTCCTTTACAGTCGGGTAACATTCCCGCAAAAAAGCCTTGTCGCCCGTAAACTCATAGTCGGTCAGCGGCAGCAGCGGGAACAGCAGGGAAAAGTCCGCTATACGCTGTCTGAGCGAACAGGGCGCGACCGCAAGCAGGGCGGGGAAAATTTCAGCGGAGGCGATAAAATCCCGAATACATTTGCGGAGCATTTCGGTGCTGCCCGTGAGCCAAACCTGCGACCTCGCGGTAATTATCGCGTCGCCCAAATACTGCCCCTTTTCCCGCGTTGGGCAGTCGAGATAACCCTCCTGCGTACAGCATTTTACGGCATTCTTGCATATTTTGAAAATATCCTCAAGCTCGCCCGACGGGCAGGAAAGTTCGCATAAATTTTCGTCTATCGGGTAATGTCTCACGCTTGCGCAGACCTCGGTTACCGAAACGTCCCCGCCGAAAATAATTTCCGCGTACCGAAACGCTTTGTAGTCGAATTGCTCGAGGACGTTTACGCCGCCGCCAAGCGTCCACTTCTCTTCGTATTTACAGCCGCAGCGCATATCGTACCGCACCCTGCCGCCGTTTGCAAGCTCCTCGCCGAAACGCAGGGTCACAACGCTGCCCGCTTTACCCTCGGCTTTGGCGTACAGATTTCCCGTTATTTCTTTTCCGAAGTCGAGAATAAAGCCGTCGGGCAAACGCCGCTCGGCGACCGCTTTCAGCTTGTATTCGCACAGCGGCTTTATGGGACGGCTGAGGAATTTCGCGGCGCAGTCCGACGTAACAAGCCGTTCCCAACCGCCGTCGGCAAAATCGGGGAGCTGCCAGCCGTACGGGTAAATGCTGCTGTCAAAATCCTCCAAAAACTGGGTGTCGTAACCGGCAATACCGCCGGAATACGCGTTTAAAACACAGTACCGCCAAATATCCGTACCGAGGGGCATTTCGCTGCCGTCACGGCTTACGGAGACGCAAAATTCAGGCTTTTCCGCGCCGCAGCAGACGCGGTTTTCAAGCCCGCCGCAATAAATGTGCAGGGCTATCGTCACAGACCGTCCGCAGGGAATTTTATAGCTGTCAAAGTACGCCGTTTCGGGATAAGACGGTACCGGACCCTGCCCCGAGTAAACCCCGTCAATCCAAAGCATATAACGGTCGTGGGCGCACACGCGGAGTACGAAGCCGTCCCCGCACGGCGGCAGAACGCCGCGAACCGCCATGTGCAGGTTTACGGCTTTTTCGTTTGCGGGAATTGTCAGCCATTGAGGCATATTGTTCACCTTGCTTTTTATTTCTGTAAATTTATTATAGCATTTTTGATATTTGCTGTCAAGAATTTGCAGGGTGTATGAAACAACGTACCCGTGACGACGTAAACGCCGTACCGCCCTTTTAGGATTTCATATAATACCATCTCCTTGAATTTTATTAACAGTATAGTTCCTTTACCGCTTTTAACCCACCCCCGAGTCGGCGCAAGCCGAGTACGTAACCCGTTAGAACCTATGAATTGACCTTAATAGAAAATGCACACCCTGTTCGGATGTGCATTATTTCTAAAAATATACTATAAATCTAAGGATATTATTGTAAATCACGGGTTCGACTTTATTTGGACGTGGGTCAGCAACGCAAACCGCAAAAAAAATAATTTTTTTGAAAAACCTATTGACAAGAAACAATTTTTGCTGTATAATAACAATTGTTATATAACATTTGCTATTAGGGAGATGATAAAATGCCCCCCAAACCAAGGGTCGAAAAGGAAGATATAATCAAAGCCGCCGCCGATATTGTGCGGGAAAACGGCGTTTCCGCCCTTAACGCAAGGGCTGTTGCCGCGCGTTTGGGAGTTTCCACGCAGCCTATATTTTCCAATTACGGCAGCATGGAGGAGCTTAAAGCCGACGTGCTGGACTTAGCCTACACCGTCTACGCGGGCTATTTGGAGAGGGGTATGTCCTCGGGGCAGTACCCTGTCTACAAAGCAAGCGGTATGGCGTACATTCAGTTCGCCAAGGAGGAGCGGGAGCTTTTTAAGCTGCTGTTTATGCGGGACAGAACCGATGAAACGTCCCCCCAAAAGGACAACGAGTTTAAGCCTATCGTGGGCATACTCATGAAAAACCTCGGCTTGACCGAGGAGGAGGCAACCATGTTCCACCTTGAAATGTGGGTGTACGTACACGGTATCGCCGCCATGATTGCCACGTCCTACCTTGAATGGGACGAGGCTACTGTCAGCCGCATGCTGACCGACTTGTTTGCAGGGCTGAAAATTCATTACCGAAAGGAGAAAGAATAGTGGAGGCAATTAAAATAACGGGTCTTACCAAAAAATACAAGGACATAACCGCCGTCGACGGTCTTGACCTCGCCGTTAACGAGGGGGAACTTTTCGCCCTCTTGGGCGTGAACGGCGCGGGAAAAACCACTACCATTAAAATGCTGTCCTGCCTTGCGAAACCCACTTCGGGGGACGCGTTCCTGTGCGGCAAAAGCGTTGTGAAAGAAAGCGGCGAGGTAAAGTCCCTAATAGCCGTATCGCCCCAGGAAACGGCTGTCGCCCCCAACCTGACGGTGCGGGAAAACCTTGAATTAATGGCGGGGGTGCACGGCTTTTCAAAGGAGAAAACCGAACAGAAAATTACCGAGCTTACGGAGCGGTTCAGCCTCGGGGAGATTACCGCGAAAAAGGCGGGTAAACTCTCGGGGGGCTGGCAGAGGCGTTTAAGCATTGCAATGGCGCTCATCAGCGAGCCGAAAATTCTTTTTTTGGACGAACCCACTCTCGGTCTCGACGTTGTGGCGCGCAGCGAGCTTTGGGACAATATCCGCGCCTTAAAGGGGAAAATCACCATGATTTTAACCACCCATTATATGGAAGAGGCGGAAAGCCTGTCCGACAGAATAGCCGTGATGAAAGGCGGAAAGCTGATGATTACGGGTACCGCCCAGGAGATAAAGTCAGCGGCGGGCGAGGAAAAATTCGAGGACGCGTTCGTGAAGATAGTTAAGGAGGGGTTAAAGTGAAACTGAAAGCATTTTCAAGCCGTACCGCAAAGGAGATACTCCGTGACCCGCTGAATTTGATGTTCGGGCTGGGTTTCCCCATAGTGCTGATACTGCTGTTAAGCGCGATACAGGCGAATATCCCCGTGGAGCTTTTCGTTATCGGAAACCTTGCCCCGGGCATAGCCATTTTCGGGCTTTCGTTCATGACCCTTTTCGCCGCCACCCTTATCGCAAAGGACAGGGGCAGCGCGATACTGCAAAGGCTTTACACCACGCCCCTTACGCCTAAGGACTTTATTTTGGGGTACACCCTGCCCATACTTCCCATAGCGCTGGCGCAGTGCGTTGTGTGCTACATATTCGCGGTAATTTTGGGACTTGACGTTACGGTTAACATTCTTTGGGGAGTTTTGGCAATAATCCCCTGCGCGCTGTTTTTCATAGCCTTGGGACTTCTCTGCGGCAGTATTTTCAGCGACAAGCAGGTTGGGGGAATTTGCGGCGCGCTGCTTACAAACCTTACGGCATGGCTCTCGGGGATATGGTTCGACCTTAACCTTGTTGGCGGAGCATTCAAAAAGATAGCCGACCTGCTGCCTTTCGTCCACGCGGTGGAGCTTGAAAGGGCTGTTATCGGCGGGAATTACGAAGATATTTTCCCGCATCTGTGGTGGGTGCTGGGGTACGCGGCGGTTGCTTTTGGAGCGGCGGTATGGGCGTTTTTGCGGCAGATGAAGAGGCAATAATGAATATAAATAAACCCGCCGTCATTGGTTTGCCGGCGGGTTTATTTTATTTTACGGTAACGGAAAAATTATTATTTATCAATCAAAGTTTCAACTGATCCGGATCCTCCAAATCCTTGGCGAGACTTCCCGCGGCGGGGATATTTTTGGCGATGTACTTCTGCACGTTCTCCGCCATTTCCTCCGTGACGATGTAGGCGTTGTCCACCAAAGCCTTCGCTTTCAGCGTCATAACCTGCACGCCGATTGTGTCTCTTGCGGCTTTCGGCAAAATCATTCCCGTATTGAAAACTATCGCCCTGCCGTTTGTCGAGCGGAGGAGAATATCGGTGTTGTCCCCGATAACGAACATCTTCACCAGCTTAGATTTTGACGTGTACGCGTTGGCAAGTTTCTTTCTGTTGGTTTTCGTCTCATAGGCGGACAGGGGGACTTTCGCCGCCTTGCCGTTCTCGAAAATCATCAGCAGATGTCCGCTGTAATCCGTGGTCGCCACCACGGAGACAACGTTTTCGTATTCCTCAAATTCAAGTTTGACGGGGATAAAGTCGCCCAGCTCGGACGCCTTTGTGTCCTTGAACGCGCTTGCCTTTGTCTTGTACACCTGACACTTGTCGGTAAAGAACAGCAAGTCCGCCTTGTTAGTGGACTCCGCCGCGTAGGTCATAACGTCGCCGTCCTTGAGTTTCTGCTCGCTTGCCACTCTGAGGGACTGCTGGGTTATCTTCTTAAAGTACCCGCTGGAGGACATAAACAAATTCACGGGGTAATCGGGGGTATCGTCCTCTTCCTCGACCTCCTCCTCGTCGTTTTCATAGTAGAACATGGTGCGCCGCGGCTGTTTGTACTTTTCGTTCACCTCTTTAAGCTCGTCGATTATGATACCGCTTATCTTCTTGTCGCTTTTGAGAATACCCTCCATTTCGGCGATGTCCTTTTCAAGTCCCGCAATATCCTCGGTGCGCTTTAAAATGTACTCCTTGTTAAGGTGACGGAGCTTGATTTCCGCAACATATTCCGCCTGAATTTCGTCGATGCCGAAACCTATCATCAGGTTGGGTACTACCTCTGCCTCCTCCTCGGTTTCGCGGACTATTTTTATTGCCTTGTCGATGTCCAGCAAAATCTTCTGCAAGCCCTTTAACAGGTGCAGACGCTCTTTCTTTTTGTTTAATTCAAAGTAGGTGCGCCGCTTTATGCACTCCTTGCGGAACGCTATCCATTCGTCGAGGATTTCGTACACACCCATAACCTTTGGCAAGCCGCTTATGAGAATGTTAAAGTTGCAGGAATAGTTGTCCTGCAAAGGGGTCATTTTAAACAACTTTTTCATAAGCCTGTCGGGGTCTGTGCCACGCTTTAGGTCTATGGCGATTTTCAAGCCGTTGATGTCCGTCTCGTCTCTGATGTAGGAAATTTCACGTATTTTCCCCGCTTTTGTCAGTTCGATAATTTTGTCCATTATCGCCTCTATTGTGGTCGTGGGGGGAATTTGCAGCACTTCTATGCAGTTTGACTCTTTGTCGTACTGATAGAGGCTGCGGACTTTTACCGAGCCTCTTCCCGTGCGGTAGATTTTCTCCAGCTCGTCCTCGTCGTAAAGCATAAAACCGCCCCCGGAAAAGTCGGGACCTTTAAGGGTACTCAAAATATTGTGGTCGGGGTTTTTGATAAGGGCAATGGTGGTCTCGCAGATTTCCGACAGATTGAAAGAGCACACCGCACTTGCCATTGAAACGGCAATGCCCACATTTGAGTTCACCAGCACCGATGGAAACGTGGCAGGGAAAAGAGTCGGCTCGGTCATGGTGTTGTCGTAGTTTGGGACGAAGTCCACGGTGTCCTTGTCGATGTCGCGGAAAAGCTCGTTGCAGATAGGGTCAAGCTTAGCCTCGGTGTAACGGGAGGCGGCGTACGCCATATCCCGGGAGTAGGCTTTGCCGAAGTTGCCCTTGCTGTCCACATAGGGGTGCAGCAGAGCCTCGTTGCCCTTTGCGAGACGAACCATAGTCTCGTAAATTGCGGCGTCGCCGTGGGGGTTCAGTTTCATGGTCTGACCCACAATGTTGGCGGACTTTGTTTTCGCGCCGGTGAGCAGCCCCATTTTGTACATCGTGTACAGCAGCTTGCGGTGAGAGGGCTTAAAGCCGTCAATTTCGGGCAGGGCGCGGGACACGATAACGCTCATGGCGTAGGGCATGTAGTTTTTCTCCAGCGTGTCGGTAATTTGCTCCTCCACCACGACGCCGCTGCCCGCGATATAGGCGTTGGGTATGGCGGCGGGGGTTTTCTTTTCGGGTTTTTTACTTTTCTTTGGCAATTTAAAAGCTCCTTTTTTTAATTTATAATTAATAAATATTATTTTCTGTTATCTTCGCAAACACCGTAAAACAGGGCATTTTTCGTTTTCAAAGCAACTATATCAGATAGTTTTATTATACCATAAATTATCGGATATGGCAATACTTTTTTTAATTTATGCGGATTTTTACTTAAAGTTTCGGAAATCGCCTTATTAAAAGCAATTTCCGAAATTATTTTATCAATGTTTTTATTGATAACAACTACGCTTTAGCGGAAGTCTTTACCACAAAAAAATCCCATTGATTGAGGTCGAGAGGGTCAACCTTCGTGGTTCGCTCTGTAGTTTCTTTCGTGGTTTTCGAGGTCGGTTGCGATGTCTCTTTTACTGTTGTAACGCTTGTTTCCTTTAACTATTTCAGGCTTGCATAAAACCACGTTATCACCCTCTTTCCGTTCAAAATTTTCATCTGAACTTTAAAATTATGTCCTGCGTTTGGCATAGTGACGAGGGATTTTATAATAAAAAATTGTTTGGGAATATGGTACGCCGCATATGCAATTGGTTTGTCAACATGTAAAATCAGTTAAATATTTACAGATAAAGACATTTTCCTGCTATTTTCGTCATTTAAGGTGTTATTTTCGCTGTTTGTGTTTTCCGGACGGCTTTTTTTGGTATAATTATATAAGCTATTGTCCTTTTATAATTTTTTAAAAATATTAAATTTTTATGTTTGGATGGTGTATAATTATGGAAAAACAAATGAACTTTTTTCAACTCAACGACGCAAAGGTCAACAGGCGTATGACGAAAGTCCTGCTGTGGATGACGCTGGTTTTCCCCGCGCTGTTCGGGCTGACGGCGGCAGGAATTTTCTGGATAGACTACAGCGACCTGACAAGGCTTTCGATAATAGGCTGCGTGTGCACCGTAGGACCGTTTATTCTCCAAAAGCTGGGCGTTCCCGTGGGCGTGATGAAGTACATAGGCGTGCTGGCGGTGGGCTTTATCATAATGCTGCTGGGAATGAACTCTTCCGTGGGAATTTATATGACCTACGGTATGGCGCAGCTTTTCAGCTGTATGTACTTCAACAAAAAATTCACGGTGAAAATTTCGGTTATAACTTACGTACTGCTGTTTGTTTCCACATATTTCCGCGTTATAGACGCAATTGAGAACGGCAACGCCGCCCCGAATTTAACCTTTGTACCCTATATGCTGGGCTTTACCATTGAGCACGTGCTTATGAGCATGGTTTTTATAAGCGTTGCCGGGGCGTCCGAAAAAGTTTTGGCAAATCTCCACAGCAGCGAACAGGTTGCGGAAATAATGGATAAATGCGGCGAGGTCTCGGAGAGCCTTGCGGAAATGATGAGCAGACTTGCGGAGGATATGGGTGTGTCCCAAAAAGCCACGGAGGCTATTGTCGGCTCGGCGAACGACACTCTCGACAACTGCGCCGCAAGCAAGGAGCACGTTGACGCGATGCAGGGAACGGTTGAGGAAATGGTTGCCGCAACAGCCGCCATAGACGGCAGGACAAACGAAATGCTGGCAATATCCGACGACATATGCAGCCGTATGAACAGCTATA
>JAMPDU010000133.1 GCA_023665505.1 Ruminococcus sp. | reverse complement strand
AAAGGGCGTTTGGTTAGATACTGTAGACTGTTGGTTGCTAAACCGCCGTACAAAAATTATTAATTATTAATTATTAATTATTAATTATTAATTATTAATTATTAATTAATTTTTCGACAGCCAAATAATCAGCACGCTAACGTCCGCGGGGGAAACCCCCGAAATCCGCCCCGCTTGCCCGATATTCTCGGGCTGCACACGGTTCAGCTTTTCCCGCGCCTCGAGGCTTAACCCCGTAATGCCCTTATAATCAAAATCCCTCGGCAGCTTTTTCTCCTCCAGCTTGCGGACGTGCTCAACTTCCATAAGCTGCCGCTCGATGTACCCCTCATACTCAATCTGCAAATTGACTTGCTCCAAAACCTCATAGGGCAGCTCGGTACGCTCTGGGTCGAACCCCGCCAAGTCCTCATAGGAAATCTGCGGGCGGCGTATCAAATCCGACATCTTCACCCCCGTGGATATGGGAGCTGTCCCCTTTTCCGTCAGCATTCGGTTTAGCTCCGCCGAGGGCGGGAGCGTGACGTTCCGCACCCGCTTTATTTCCGCCTTTATAAGCTCCTGCTTTTGCAGGAATTTTCCGTACCGCTCCTCCGAAATAAGTCCCACCTCGTGCCCCAAAGGCGTGAGCCGCTCGTCCGCGTTGTCCTGCCGCAAAATTAGGCGGTACTCGCTGCGGGAAGTCATCATTCGGTACGGGTCTGCGCACCCTTTTATTACCAAATCATCGATAAGCGTACCTATATAAGAGGACGACCGGGGCAGGGTAATCCCCTCCAAACCTTGACAGTACCGCGCCGCGTTTATCCCCGCAACAAGCCCCTGAGCCGCCGCCTCTTCGTAACCCGACGTGCCGTTAAACTGCCCCGCGCCGTAAAGTCCGCCTATAGCCTTGAATTCAAGAGTGTGCCGCAAATCCTGCGGGTCGCAGCAGTCGTACTCGATAGCGTAGGCGTTCCGCATTATCTCGACATTTTCAAGACCCTTTATCGTACGCAAAAAGGCAATCTGCACGTCCTCGGGCAGCGACGACGACATTCCCTGCAAATAGTACTCTTCGGTATCAAGCCCCATGGGTTCGATAAAAAGCTGATGCCGCGGGCGTTCGGAAAAACGCACGATCTTGTCCTCTATCGAGGGGCAGTACCTCGGACCAACCCCCTCGATTTTCCCCGAGTACATGGGGGAGCGGCTGATGTTTTCCGTTATGACCTTGTGGGTTTCCTCGTTGGTGTACCCGATATAGCAGGGCACAATATTTTTTAACCCCTCCCGTTCCGTCTCAAAAGAAAAGGGTTGAATGTCCCCGTCGCCGTGCTGAATTTCCAGCTTGTCAAAGTCAATGCTGCGGCGGTGTACGCGGCTTGGCGTACCCGTCTTAAAGCGGCGCAGGGAAATCCCCAAACCCCGCAAACTGTCCGACAACCCCCGGGACGGCAGTGTACTGTCGGGACCGCTTTCATAGGAAACGTCCCCAACGTAAATAACCCCTTTAAGGTACGTCCCCGTGGCGATTATGGCGGTTTTTACGCGGTACTCGCCCCCCAAATGGGTGACGACGGCGGAAACCTTTCCCCCCTCGGTGCGGACTTCCGTAACCTCTGCTTGCTTAACGTCAAGGTTTTCCTGCGTTTCGCAGATTTTTTTCATATGGTTGTGGTACTTAACCCTGTCCGCCTGCACCCTAAGACTGTGAACGGCGGGACCTTTCCCCCTGTTCAGCATTCGGCTTTGAATGAAACAGGCGTCCGCAGCCTTGCCCATTTCGCCGCCGAGGGCGTCAATCTCCCGAACGAGATGTCCCTTAGCCGTCCCCCCGATAGAGGGGTTGCAGGGCATATTGGCAATATTATCCAAAGAAATGGTAAACAGCACCGTTTTCGCCCCCAGCCGCGCCGCCGCAAGAGCAGCCTCTACCCCCGCGTGTCCCGCGCCTATAACCGCAACGTCGTAATTCGCAATAAAGTGGCTCATTTTTCAATCCTCATTTTTGACATTCATTTCAACAATTTTACTCGCCCTGCCCAGGTACTTCCTCATCATATTTTCATAGTCGGCGGGGGAAACCTCCCCCGTGCCCATAACGTCGTACACAACGCTTGCCTCCCGTATCGTCAGCGGCAAAGGTTTCAGCCCGTTTTTCAGGTAGAACTGCCGCCGCCTTTTTCTCTCCTCGGAATTCGGCGCGTTCTCGTCAAGCTGTTCAAGTGCGAGGAAAAGCCGTTTCCCCTCATAGTGCATAATTAACGTCTGTAACGCTTTGCTGCCCAAACCTTTCCCGCGGGAACGCTCCGTCAGCGCGAGATAGAACAGGTACGTGGCAGTCCCCTCGCTTATGGCATAGGCAAGACCTATCCACCTGCCGTTTGAGTACAGTCCCCAAAAATCGACGTTTTCCCGCCCCGCCTTTAACGTCAGCAGCGCAATCGGCGCGCGCTCGTCCTCGGGGAACGCCCTTTTGTACAGCCGGCATATTTTTCCGTAATCCTCGCTGAACGCGTTTATTCTTTTTAATGAGATTATCATAGTTTTTTCTCCATTACAAAAATTTGAATATATTTACCCGCCCCCTTGAGGGGGCATTATTAAGTAAATTTCTACAGTATTGCACGGTGGGGGTGACAATGCCCGCGGGGGCTCCCCGCTCATTTTCCAACGCAAAAACGCGAGAACACCTCGTTCACCACCGTTTCGGAAACCCTCTCCCCGGTTAATTCAAGCAGCGCGTTTTCCCCCTCGTCTATAAGCACCGTAACCGCGTCCAAGGTCGCCCCCGCCCGCAAAGCCGCCAGCGCATCCTCAAAGGCGGACTTCGCCCGTTCCCCGCAAAGCCGCTGCCGCTCGTTTGCAAGCACGCCCTCTTCCGGGACGAATTCCGCCGTTTTCAGCAGTTTCTCCAACGCCGCCGAAAGCTCCCCCAGTCCCCCGCTTTTCGCCGAGATGAGAACGTCCCCCCCGAAACAATCGGAAATCTTCTCAAAGTCAAACCGTCTCGGCAAGTCCGACTTGTTTAAAACCGCCAGCGAAAGCTTACCGCGGCAGGCTTGCGCCACCTCAAAATCCTCCGGGGAAATCTCCTCCCCCATATCGAAAACCGCCAGCACAAGACCCGCCGTTTCCAGCTTTTTTTTCGCAAGGGCAACGCCCCGATTTTCCACAACATCGTCCGTGCCGCGAATTCCCGCCGTGTCCGAAAGCCGCAGCAGCACGTCCCCCAGCCGCACGGTTTCCTCCACAATGTCCCGGGTCGTGCCCGCAATTTCGGTGACAATGCTCCTCTCGCAGCCGCTGAGCAGGTTCATAAGGGTGCTCTTGCCCACGTTAGGCTTGCCGACAATGGCGGTATCAATCCCCTCGCGGATAACCCTGCCGTTGTCGTACCCCGCAAGCAGCTCCCCCAAGTCGGCGGCGGCGGCGGCGAGTACGTTTTCGATTTCGTTTTCGTCCACGGCGGGAATGTCGTCCTCGGGGTAGTCCACCCAAGCCGCCAGCGAACCCAAAAGGGCGGTAACGTCCCCCGAAATTTTTTTAATTCTGCGGAACAGCGCGCCCTCCCGCAAAGCCGCCGCGCTGCGGAGCTGAGCCTTTCCCCCCGCCGAAACCGCGTCCATAACAGCCTCGGCTTGCGTTAAACTCATTTTGCCGTTCAGGAACGCCCTTTTGGTAAATTCCCCCGCCTCCGCAGGGACTGCGCCGTTCTCGAAAGCAAGCCGCAGCACTTGCTCGGTTACGAAAATTCCGCCGTGGCAGGAAATCTCGGCAACGTCCTCCCCCGTGTAGGAACGGGGCGCGCGGAAAACCGTCAGCACGCCGTCGTCCACGTCCCCGATTTTGCCGTAGGCGCAGGTGTACCCCGCCATTTCCGAGGGTTTCTTTTTCCCGGAAACGGGGGTAAAAATTTTATCGGCGACCGCGAGGGCGTTCCCGCCCGAAACGCGTATTACCGAAATCCCCCCCGCCGCCCGGGGAGTTGAAATTGCAGCAATTGTTGACATTTTTTTCCCTCTTTGATTGTAATATTTTTTGGTTTGTGTTGGTTTGTTTTTCACAATTGTTTACATACGTGCAATACGGGTAGGCGGGAGCAAGCCCCCGCCCTACATTATCGTATTTTACCAAAATATGACGTAAAATAGCGTGCGAGGGGAGAGAGTGAGTAAGGAAAAAGATGGGCGCAAAATGCCGCAAACGGCATTTCGGGGAAAGACCTTAGGGAGGGGGAGGGGGCGAGCAAGCGTCCCCTATATTCCATTGAGCCCCCTCCCCCTTCCTATGGTCTGTCCCTTCGCTCCGTTGTAACAGTTTACAATAAAATTAACTGTATTCAAAAACAAAGAAACAGTTACAGGAAAACCAAAGTCCCCCAAAAATTTGAAAAACAACCCAATAATTGTAAATACAGCTTGCCCCCTCGTTAAAGAGGGGGCTGAAATCAAATATCTATCTTCCCGTACAAATCGCCCTCGATAAGATTATCCTCGGGCTTGGGACGTTTATAGTCCTTTTCAAAAGACGTTTTCATCATATCCATCGAGCGGGGGGTGTATTCGCCCGGGTTCTTGTCCCGGCGGGGTCTTCTGTCGCCGTAGTCTCTCCTGTACCCTCCGTCGCGGTTGTAACCGCCCTCTCTGTTGTAGCCGCCCTCACGGTTGCTGTAACCTCCCTCGCGGTTATTGTAGCCGTCGCGGTTGTTGTACCTGCCGTCGCGCCTTTGACGGGGGTTTGTGGAGGCAATCATAACCTTGCGGTACGGCTCGTCGCCCACGCTGCGGGAAGTCACTCCCTCGATATTGGCAACCGCCGAGTGAATAATTCTCCTTTCGTAAGGGTTCATAGGCTCAAGGGTGGAAGTCCTGCCCGTCCTGATAACGGTTCTGGCAATTTTTTCCGCCAGCTCCTGGAGAATAACTTTCCTCTTCTCGCGGTAGCCGCAGCAGTCCACGGTAATTCTTTCATACTCCTTGTCCCCCTTGTTGGCAGCCATTGAAACGAGGTACTGAATAGCGTCCAAAGTCTCGCCCCGTCTGCCGATAACCGCGCCGGTGGTGTCCCCCAGAATGTCGATGGAGATACCGTCGATGCCCTCTTTTACGGAGACCTCGCTGTCAATTCCCATATTTTTGAGAATACCCTCGATATAGTCTCTTGCCGCGTCAGCCTTAGTCTGCTCGTAAACCGCCTCAACTCTCGCCTCGCCCTTGACCTTTCCGAAAAGACCTTTTTTCGGTTCCTCGATAACGCTGAATGTTATCCTGCTTTCCGCCGTGCCGAATTCCTTTGCCGCCATAGCCTTAGCTTCCTCTATGGACCTTGCCGTGAATACTTTTTTCATTTCTGCCATAATCTTTACTACTCTCCTTATTAGAATTTTTTTATTTTGCAGCAAATTTTACCCCGTGTTATTTTTTGTAAAATATTGCTGTTTTTAACGTTTTTGCAATATCTTTGTAGGGGACGGGTCTCCCGTCCCGCTTACGCATAACCTCGGGACGGGAAACCCGTCCCCTACAAAATTTTGGAATTATTTACTCATCATCATCAATAAATTCCTCGCCGTACTTTTCCGCCTGCCTGCGGCGCGCCTCTCTTATCAGCATTCTTTCGTACTCTTTCTGCTTGGCTTTCGACAGCTTAACCTCGGGCTTGTCCTCCTCCTCGTCGCTTGCCGAGGAAAGAGCTATCCCGCCCTTTGACTGGGACGGCTTTGCGCCGCCGCCCTGCTGAGCCATTTGCTCCTCCATAAGCTGCTGATACCTCTCCATCATGCTGGGACGGGCTTTCTTTTTCCGCTTGGCTTTGTCCTTTTCCACCAGCGATGCGACGTACTCCGGAGTAAACACCTTGTTGAGAATAACCGACTGCACCACGCCGAACAGCGCGCTGACGGTCCAGTAAAAACCTATTCCCGCAGGGTATCTGAAAGCTATCCACACCGAGAATATCGGCATTGCGTAAAACATAATGTTCATGCCCGCCATATCGGGAGCGTCCGGGTTGGCTTTCTTGCTGCGTATCTGCATATAGATAGTCTGAAAAAGGTTTATCAAACCCGACATAATCGGTATTATAAGCAGTATCACCGCCGCCGCGTTCCAAACCTCGGGGTGGAGGTTGGGCATGTCCCCCAAATCCACAACGCCGAAAAGCTTGTTGTTGAACTCGCTTACCTTTTCCACAAAATCGGGGTACTGTTCGTTCATCGCCGAAAAAGCGGCAGGGTCTTTCTGAAGTTCTTTAATGATGTAAATTTCGGGACGGTACTCAAAATACGTCGGGACAGTGCCGCCGTCCTTGGTAAAAATTTCCCGCGCGATATTTGTCGCCGCCTCGATAGCGTCCTTGCCCGTCCTTAATATATGGTATATGGGACGGTACACAACATCGAAAATACCGTACAGCAGCGGAAACTGTATAAACATCGGCAGACAGCTGGACATGGGGTTTATGCCCTCTTCCGCGTAAAGTTTCATCTGCTCTTCCTGAAGTTTCTGCTGATTGTTTGCGTACTGTTTTTTCAGCTTTTCCAGTTTCGGCTGAAACGCCGTCATGGCGGCGGTGGATTTCTGCTGTTTCACCGACAGCGGGAAAAGCAGAATTTTCGTCACCAGCGTAAAAAACACGATAGCCCAAGCGTAATTGTGGGTAATCTGATAAAAAAGCCACATTATCCAGCCCAGCGGATAACCGATAAGTTCTCTCATTGTTGATTATTTCCTCCGAATAGAAGATAGAAGTTAGAGGGTAGAGGATAGAAAAATTTTATGCGAAAAAGCAAAACGCAGTGCGTTTGACAAATTCCGATTTCTATTTTCTAATCTCTATTCTCCATGTAGAAGATAGAAGTTAGAGGGTAGAGGGTAGAAAATTTTTCCCGCGAAAAACAAAACACTTAGCGTTTTTCGATTTCTGTTTTCTAATCTCTATTCTCTATTCTCTGTTTTTGGTGTAGTCCTGCCCTTGCCGTATCTTCCCGCAAGGGTGTAAAATCCGAATTTTTCGGGTACGGGGTCAACTCCCCCCAAGCTCCAGGGGTTGCAGCGCAGCACCCGCCATAATGACAAGGCAAGTCCCTTTACAGCGCCGTGCTTTTCTATAGCCTCCAAAGCGTAGGTTGAGCAAGTGGGGTAATATTTGCAGCACGGCGGTTTCATACGGGAAAAAACCTTGCGGTACAGTTTTACCGAAAGCAATAAAAGTTTTTTCATTTACTCTTTGTATTTGAATTGGCAAGCTTTTTCACGTCGGGAATGACCCTGCCTCTGAAAAAGCTTTCGATATGAGTGGATTTGGCGTTCCCGCAGCCGACCCGTGCGGAAACGATATAGTCGTAGCCTTTTGGGAACTCCTCCTCGCAGTTTCGGAACGCCGCGCGGATAATTCTGCGGCAACGGCTGCGGGTGACGGCGTTTCCCACTTTTTTCCCCGTGGCAATGCCAAGCCCGATGCGGTTTGAGCGGTTCTTTTTGTAATAAACGGCTACATTTTTACCAACGGTATATTTTCCTTTTTTATACAAGCTGACGAAAGTTTTGTTGTCTTTAATTGTGAACGTAATCTTCATAAACAAGTCCTTAAAGAAAAAGACCACAAAAAAGGCTGAGCCGTTACGCTTATCGGCAGCATTGTCAATAAGGGTAAAACGCTCCGAGGGTAACAACCGTTACCTGCCTTGCAGGCAGCCCCATATGCGGTCTCTTTTATTGGTAATTTGCCAAAGAAATCAGTAAGAGAGCCTTGCTCTGCCCCGTGCGCGGCGTCTCGCGAGAACCTTGCGGCCGTTTCTTGTGGACATTCTTTTCATAAAGCCGTGTTCTTTTTTTCTGTGCAGCTTTTTGGGCTGATATGTTCTTTTCATTGTAACTCCTCCTTTTGAAAACACTGTTTAGGCGGAAAACGCCTATCGTTACTTATTATACTATATTTGAATAGGGTTTGTCAAGGGGTTTTTCCAAATTTTTTTACGTCTTTGCAAAAAAGACTAAACCCCCGCGGTTGGCAGCCGCGGGGGTTTTTGCCTTTGTGTGTCCTCATGTTAAACGCACATAATCACTTATTGATTATATTATACATCATAATTTTTTATTTGTCAAGGGGTTTTCAAAAAAATTTTTCAAAAAAAATTGACAAAATTCCGCGCATATGGTATAATTATTCCGTTGTCAGCTTCTGAAATGCGGAGTAATCCGACACGGAGGGAGGTGGAACTCATGTCGTACATAATCACTATAATTATGGCTGTCACAGCAGATGTAATTTCACATTTAATCTGCAAGCGGCTGGACAGTGCATTGTCTGACAATCAGCACAAAAAAGACCAATAGCAGACAAACCCCCGCGGCTGGCAACCGCGGGATTTGTCTTTTTTTGTGCGAACTCATGCACATAAATACCCTTATGCTTAAATTATACAGCATAATTTTGTATTTGTCAAGGGGTTTGGTGTAAATTTGTAGGGGCGGGGTCTCCCCGCCCGCGGGTTTGTGACGGCGGGGCGGGAAACCCGTCCCCCACAA
>JAMPDU010000132.1 GCA_023665505.1 Ruminococcus sp. | reverse complement strand
TCCGTGGAGGGGCGTTCGTAAACGCACACGCCGTCCTCGAAAATCGGTTCAAGCAGCCGCATTGCGCTGAAATGCTCCAGAGTTTTGCGCTTGTAGGTGTGGTCGGGGTCGAAAATTTCATACGGCTTGGTGTCGTCGATAATCTCCCCGCGGCAGGTCAGCACGTCCGCTATCGCCTTGCCCGTTGTGGTGTCGAACAGCCGCCAAACTTCCTTAAAATCGGGGTTGGTGATTTTTGTTGTATTTTCCGACAGCTTTATTTTGGGGACGATTTTACCGTCCTTTTCAACGGCGGCAAGTTTGTAAACTCCCCCGAAAACAGGCTCGGACTTCGAGGTAATCATTCTCTCGCCAACGCCGAAACTGTCCACCTTTGCGCCCTGCAAAAGAATGTCCCGAATGATGTATTCGTCCAAAGAATTTGAGGCGACGATTTTAACGTCCGCAAAACCCTCGTCGTCCAGCATCTGCCGCGCACGCTTTGAAAGATAGGTTATGTCTCCGCTGTCAATGCGTATTCCCGCGGGCTTTTCGCCACGGGCGCGCATTTCCTTGAACACCGTTATGGCGTTTGGTACGCCCGATTTCAGCACGTTGTAGGTGTCCACCAAAAGCGTTGTACCCTTGGGGTAGCACTTTGCGTACGCGCGGAAAGCCTCAAGCTCGCTGTCAAACATCTGCACCCAGGAGTGCGCCATAGTGCCCAGAGCCGTCGTACCCATTTCCTTGTCCGAAATAGTACACGCCGTACCGCAGCACCCCGCAATGTACGCCGCACGCGCCCCGTAAATCGCCCCGTCGCAGCCCTGCGCCCGTCTTGAGCCGAACTCCATAACGGGACGTCCCTCAGCCGCGCGGACTATCCTGTTCGCCTTTGTTGCGATAAGGCTCTGGTGGTTTATGCAGATTAGCACCATAGTTTCCACAAACTGGGCTTGAATGGCGGGTCCCCGAACGGTGACTATCGGCTCGTTGGGGAAGATAGGCGTACCCTCGGGTACAGCCCACACGTCGCAGGAAAACTTGAAATTTTTTAGGTACTCCAAAAACTTCTCCCCGAAAATGCCCTTGCGCCGCAGGTACTCAATATCGTCGTCGTCAAAGCGGAGATTGTTCATATAGTCGATAAGCTGCTCCAGCCCGCACATTATGGCGAAACCCCCCTCGTCGGGGACGTTCCTGAAAAACATATCGAAATAGGAGATAATGTCCCCCATACCGTTTTCAAGGTAGCCGTTAGCCATGGTAAGCTCGTAAAAATCCGTCAGCATAGTAAGATTACGGATGTTTTTTTCCATTTTCAAAACCTCCAACTATATAATTTCCGAAACAAATTCAATGCCGCTGTCCTTTAAAATTTTGTACGCCGCAAGGGACATAAACCCCGCCTCGTGATAGGGCGCGTCGTAGGTCTCCACGCAGTTGAGGGGTATGATGATTTCCGACCTCATATTTTTCTGCGTAAAATATGTTTTAAGGCTCAGGCAGAATTGCAGTACGCAAATATCGGTGCAGTCTCCCACAACGATAAACCTGCTCTTGCCGTTTTTTTCGAGACAGTCTCTGAACGCCTGCTCATGAAAGCCGTTGGTGGAATTTTTCTCAATGAGCTTGTAACCGCCCTCCGCCTTTATTTCGTCCACGATTTCCGCCTCGCTTGTGCCTTTTACGCAGTGGGGCGGGAAACTTTCAAACTCCGCGCAGTTTTCGCCGTGGCAGTCCGCAAACGCCGCAATGGGGATACTTTTCGCCTTGCACTTTTTCATAAGCTCCACAATATTGGGAATAATTTCCTCGATACGCGGCGAGGACATAGCCCCCTCGCGGATAAAGCCGTTCACCGCGTCCACAATAACCATAGCCGTCCCCTCGGCGGGGATTTGGGAGAAATCCATGCTCCCGAGGGCGTTTATCTCGGCGGCGAGTTCCCCCGCGGCTTTTTGGGCGGTTTCTGTTGTTTCCGATGTGAATTTTTTCATTTTTAACAGTCCTTTCATTAATATTCAATAGACAAATAATGCTCCAAACGCTTGGTTTCAAGCTCCGCGATAAGTTCGGCAAAGGGTGCAAGTTCCCTCTTAACGCCGTAAATATCAAGGCTTTCATAGTAGGCAATTCTGACGTCGGTGCTTATGTTTACGGGGAGGAAACCGCCGCTCATAAGGCTGTAATTCATTATAAGCCGCGCGGTTCTGCCGTTGCCGTCGGTAAACGGGTGTATGCGCACAAATTCCGCGTGAACCCACGCCGCAAGCTCAATGGGGTTAAGGTCGTCACGGTCAAGCTGTGTGTAAAAATACTTTATTTGGTTGTACATCTCATTCGGCGACGGCGGCGTGTGGGCTGCTCCTCTTATGGCAACGTCCTCGTGCCTGTATACCCCGCCGATGTCAATGTTTTCCATTACAATGGCGTGAATGTCCTTGGTAATTTTTTCGTCAAGGGGGTCGCCTTGTGATATTCTTTTTTTGGCGTAATTAAACGCCTTGTTGTGGTTGGCGACCTCGTATATCTCCCGCAGTTTTTTTCCGCCCACGGAAATTTCGTCCTCAATAACAGCCTTGGTTTCGATAAGCGTAAGCGTGTTCCCCTCCATGGCGGTGGAGTGGTGGGTGTACTCTATGCTGAAAGCCTCTTCAAAACTCTCCAGAACCTTTTCGGGGATATTTTTTTCGCGCAGTTTCTCCGCCAGCGAACGGATATGTGTATAGTCCATTTTGTCTGTACCTCCCTTTTAAACCGTTTTCCGTATTTTGTACGGTTCTGTCTATATTATATTTTCAATATTTCTCTTGCTGTAAATAAATCTTCTGACTTCCATAACATTGTCATTTACAACATAAAATACCGTAAAATTTCCAACAAAAATACGGTAATATGTATCATTTCTATGTTTTTTTGATTTGTACGGCTGAAATGACAAAGGCGCGTCAAGTCTTTTTAATATTGCTTTTTTAGTTTCGGCAATAAGTCTTGCGGCGGCAGCGGGGTTGTGCAAAACATCCGAAATATATTCTGCCGTTTCAGAAATATCATCTTCAAATAAGGGCAGAATTTTAAGTTCATACGTTGCCATTGAATTTCCTCTGCAATCTGCCGAAAACCTCCTCGGCGGTATATCTTACGTCGCTTTCGGCAGCGGCTTTATCTGCCTCGTCAAGCTTTAACTCAATATAATCGTCGTCGGTAAGTGATGAATATTGTTCAAGACTTAAAACTACCATTGCGCCATAACCATTTTTTGTCAGATAAACAGGCTGTCCCTCGTTTACAATGCTTTCAATTTCCGGAAATTTATTTCTTAAATCCGATACAGGTCTTATTTGTATCATTGTTTGCAGCTCCTTTCAATGCTGATTTTATCCTTATTTTATCATAAAATTATCATTAAGTCAATACAAATTAAATATTTTAAGCATTTTATTTCCATACACATATTATATTACAACAAACCGATTTTTTCAATAGAAATTTTTTAAAATCATTGCAATTTCTTACAAAATATTTTATAATATTAGTAAACAATCTCTTTTTAAAGGAAATTTTTCATATGAAAAAGCTATTGAACCTCATTCTCACGGCAATATTGCTGCTTTCCTTAACCTCCTGCGCAAGCGACGCGCCCCAAGCCGAAATAACGGAAACAGCTGCCTCCTCCGAGACGGCGGCAACAACCGTGCCGACGGAAACAACCGCCGCAACAACAACCACGACCACCGAGCCTGTACCCGAATTCAGCACCGTAAGCTTTTTGGCGGTTGGGGACAATCTCATTCATTCCAGTATTTACAAGCAGGCAGCCGCCCGTGCGGACGGCGAGGGGTACGATTTTGCCTACGCTTATGAAAGAATTGCCGCGGTCGTGCGCCGTGCCGATATTGCCGTCATAAATCAGGAAACGCTTATCTGCAACGACGTTTTCGAGCCGTCCACATACCCCCTGTTCAACAGCCCCACGGCGTTGGGCGACCATATGCTTGACATCGGATTTGACGTGTTCACAATTGCCAACAACCACACCCTCGACAAGGGTACGGAGGGACTTTCCGCCTGTCTCGACTACTGGGATACAAAAAACGCCGTGGTCTGCGGCGCGTACCGAAACGCCGAGGACAGGGACAATATCCGCACCGCCGAGGTTGAGGGCATAACCTTTTCCTTTCTCTCCTACACCGAGTCCCTGAACGGGCTGCGGCTGCCGCAGGGTTCTCCCCTTATTATTGGCGACTGCAACGACATTGATACAATGACCGCCGAAATAAAAAGGGCTAAGGAGATTTCCGACGTGTGCGTGGTGGCGCTGCATTGGGGCGTGGAGAATTCCGATATAATCAGCGATTATCAGCGGAATGTTGCAAAACAGCTTTCCGACGCGGGGGCGGACATTATCATCGGCAACCACCCTCACGTCCTGCGGGACATCGAGGAAATAGAGCGGGAGGACGGCACGGTCACCCTCTGCGCCTACTCACTGGGGAATTTTATTTCCGCCCAAAGCGTGGGACAGAACCTTATCGGCGGCATTTTGAAGTTTGACGTTTCCCTCCGCACCGACGAAAACGCGTCGGACAGCGACAAGCCTATTATCGACCATATCAAACTTGTACCCATAGTTACCCACTTTGAGGGGAACTACAAAAACGTGCGTATCTACCCCCTTTCCGAATACACGGAAGAGCTTGCCGAAAGCCACGGCGTAAAGAATATGAGCAAGTTTGGGTACGACTATATTTTTGAAGTGCTGGAGAGAAATATTAATGAGAAGTATCTTGATATTGATTAACTGTTAATAATTTTTTCCTTGTCGGCGTTGTACCGCGTATGCTGTTTACACTATCACTATCATTATCACTGTCTTTATCTTTATCTTTGTCTTTATCATTATCGGTATTTTTGGTATACGAATTATACGACCGTATACGTCCGTATTTTTTGGTGTACCCAAAATGTCGAGGCTGTTACAGAATATGCGGCGGAATTTTGCAACAAAAATTTTCATAATTTTTTGTTCAATTTAATATTAAAACTAACGTAAAATGCTATTTACAAATATGAGAAAATATGATATAATTATTGTAACATATTTATGTAAACGGTTACAAAACGCTTTGTAACCCGACTTCTTATATTTTTTGAAAGGAAAATATTGCTATGAAAAATTTTAAGAAAATTATCGCGGCGGCAGTTGCTTTATCGTCTGTAATGTCTCTTGCCGCGTGCGGTGACGGCGGTTCGGACAGTACCCCCGAAACTACCACCACAACCGCCATTACGGTGGCTATAAACAGCGAAACCCTTGCCGCCGAGGAACAGCAGCAGGTTGCCGACGCCGCAAGCCTCCTCCCCGACGTGGAGCTTGAAAACAAGAACATCAAATGGTTTTCGTTCTACGACCCGTTCCACCCCACAACATCAGGCAATACCAAATCCATTTCCCTGGAGCTTTTCGAGGAAAAATACGACGGCACAATCGAGTACATTCCCACCGAGTGGGGTAAGCGTTTCGACGACCTGTCCATAAATATCATGGGCGGCACGGGCATTGACTTTATCGCAGGCGGCGACCTTGACAGTTTCCCGAGGGGCGTTCCCATAGGACAGTTTGAAACATACGACGAGTACGTCGATTTTGACAGCGAGCTTTGGAGTACCGTAAAAAAAGCCAACGACATGTTCGTCATCAACGGCGGACACTACCTTATGATAACTCAGGTAACGGGCGGCTCTATCGTTGTTTACAACCGCCAGACCATCGAAAACTACGGTTTTGACGACCCCGCCGAGCTTTTCGCAAACGGCGAGTGGACTTGGTCGGCGTTCAAAAACATGCTCACCGAATTCGTCGACAACGACGAGGGACGTTACGGTTTGGACGGCTGGTTCAACGAAAAGCCTCTCATGCTCAGCGGCGGCGTTCCTCCGTTGGAACTGCGGGACGGCAAGCTGGTTTCCAACCTCTACGACGAGAGGCTTGAAAAGGCTATGAATTTTATGTACGACCTTAACAAGAACGGTCTTGTGCTGGACAAAAATATAATGGGCTGGAATGTACACCCCGAGTTTATCGGTCAGGGTACGGAGATTTTCTACATCGACGGCACTCACGTGCTTGAAAGCGCGCCCGAGATTTGGACGGAAACCTACGGCGCGGCTGAGGACGTAATGTTCGTGCCTATTCCCAAAATGGACGATTCGGACACGTACTACATCAACGCGGGCATGGAGGCGTTTATGCTTTGCAAGGGTGCGCAGAACCCCGAGGGCGTAGCGAGATTTATGGAGTGCTGCATAGCCGCCGCCTTGGACGAAAACGCCGCCGCCATCGCCGACCGCAAGAGCAAGGAGGACTACGGCTGGAGCGACGAAATGATTGAAATGAAACACACCATTGCACAAATGGCTAAGGAGAACCCGGTGTACTCCATTCACACGGGCGTAGGCTCGGAGCTGTCAAGTATGCTCGACAGCGGCGATCAGGGTATCAGAGCGCCGTTCTACGGAACGGAGTGGGCAACCGTAAGGGAATCTCTCGCCGACGCGACGGACACTTATATTGAAGAGTTTAACGCGTCGCTTGAGGCTGCCGGTTAATATAATTAAGAATTATCAAGCGTACACGCAAAAAATCCCGCTGACGAGAAAGCAAGTTACCGTCAGCGGGGTTTTTATTTTGCGGGGGAAATTGTGTTTGCTTTCAAAGGGATTAGTATAACTTATTTTACAAAACAAATCATCGGCTTATTTTTCCAAAATACTTACCTCCTCCCTCACCTGCGTTAAAAATTTTTCCGCAATAGGCGAAAACAGCTGATACTTTTTCCAAATAATATACATCTTCGTTTCAAGCGCGGGTTTGAGGGGACGGAAACAAAGTCCGCTTTCCCCGCTTGCGTCGGCGAGTTTGTCAAATGTCAGCATATAACCCAGCCCCTCGCGGACGAAAACCGAGCCGTTATAGCAAAGGTTCAGCGTTCCCGCAAAGGTCAGCTTTTCCGCCTTTTCGCCGCACCAACGGGGTATGTCAGCCGCTATCGCCTGGTCGGAGCATATCAGCGGCAGACCGTACAAATCCTCAACTCGGACGGCTTTCTTTTTCGCAAGAGGACTGTCCCGCCGCATTACAACGCCCCAAACGTCCGCGCCGTGAACCTCCAGATAATTGTATTTTGAAAGGTCGGGCGGTTCGGCGATAAACGCCATATCAAGCAGTCCCCTGTCAAGTTTTTCCGCGACTTGCGCGGTGTTTCCGCTTAAAAGATGATAGCGGAAAAACGGATATTTTTCCGTAAATTTTTTCACCGCCCGCGCAAGATATTTTATAAGGTACGACTCCGCGCAGCCGATGTAAATATCGCCGCCGTTTATTTCGTCCAAAGCGTTAAATTCGGCGACGGTTTTTTCCGTCATTTCAACAATATCCTCCGCACGCTTTCGCAGCAGCATACCCTCGTCGGTAAGGCTCACGCCGCCGTTTTTGCGTATAAAAAGTTTTTTCCCCATCTCCTCCTCAAGGGCTTTCATTTCCTTTGAAAGGGACGGCTGGGAAACGTGCAGACTTTCCGACGCCCTTGTCATATTTTCGTTTCGGGCGATTTCCAAAAAATATTTCAGTGTACGCAGTTCCATATTTATCAGCATTTTCCCGCAAGGGGAAAATGCGACCTCCTTTCTGCGATGTTTTGTGGTTTTGCGTTAGCAAAATTCCGAGCGACAGCGAGGAAAACAAAACTCGCAATTTTAAAATCTTTGATTTTAAAATTTATCATCTCCCAAATTAATTATAGCACAAATCATTATTCCTGTCAAGAATAATGCAAAATAAAAAACAGGTATTAGACATATTGCAAAAAACGTGCTATAATAATTGCAGAACCGAAAGGGAGGCGTTAAAAATGGCGGAGGCAACCGATAAATACGGAATTATTTTTCAAAATCTCACCGACGGAGGCTGCGACAAAAATACAGCCGAAAGGTGCGCGGAATATATTTTATCGGGGAAATACGAACAGGCTCTCGCCGTGATAAAGCCCCATAAAAAACGTCTCCTTGAGGAAATTCGCGCAAGTCAAAAACAGGTTGACAGCCTTGATTTTCTGCTTTATAAAATTGAAAAATCAAAGCTGTAAACCGCAAATTAAGAAAGGCAGGTAATTAAAATGGCAAATATCGAAAAGCTCAATCTCACAGAGGAATGGGACAAAACTTTCCCGAAAAGCGAAAAGGTGAACCACAGCAAGGTGGCGTTTCGTAACCGTTACGGAATTACTCTCGCGGCTGATATGTACGCGCCGAAAAACGCGGCGGGAAAGCTTGCGGCAATAGCGGTGTGCGGACCTTTCGGCGCGGTAAAGGAGCAGGCGGCGGGACTTTACGCCCAAACTATGGCGGAACGGGGTTTCCTGACAATTGCCTTTGACCCGTCATTTACGGGGGAAAGCGGCGGCGCGCCCCGCTATATGGCGTCCCCCGACATCAACACCGAGGATTTTCAGGCGGCGGTGGATTTCCTTTCCCTCAACGAAAATGCTGACCCCGAAAAAATCGGAATTATCGGTATCTGCGGCTGGGGCGGAATGGCTCTGAACGCCGCCGCTCTCGACACCCGAATTAA
>JAMPDU010000131.1 GCA_023665505.1 Ruminococcus sp. | reverse complement strand
ATTAAATAAGCTTTGTTTAAGTTTATGTTCGAGCGGGAATGTCCTATTACAGAGGTTAGAAGTTAGAGGGCAGAGGTTAGAAAAAAGCGGGGCTTGCGCTCCGCCTTTTCGGTAATTCTATAATAACTCCGTGCGCCCGTTTTCTTTCAGCTGTTTCAGAACATCTTTGATATTTTGAGTGCTGTCTTTATCGCAAACAAGCACAGCGTCGTCCGCGTCAACAATTATCAAATCAGAAATCCCCACAGCTGCAATAATCCGTTTGCTGCCGACAATTATGGAATTTTCCGTATCGACCGTAATAATATCTCCCATTTCAATATTGCCGCGTTCGTTAGTACGGTTTATCCTTTCCATGGCAAGCCAGCTGCCCACATCGTCCCAGCCGAAACTTCCCGGAATTGTAAAAATTTTGTCAGCGTGCTCCAGTATGCCAAAATCTATTGAGACGCTTTTTACCCGTTCATAGCTTTGCCGAATAACCGCCTGAGGGTCGTCCGACTTAAAGCCGTTTCTTATTTCCCCGAAAAAATCATAAAGCTCCGGGAGCAATTCTTTGATTTTATTGACGATAACGGAAGTCCGCCAGACAAACATACCGCTGTTCCATAAATATTTCCCCGACGCAATAAATTCCTTGGCTGTATCAAGAGACGGCTTTTCAACAAATTTGTCCACGGCATAAGCAAAGCTTGTGCTGTTTTCGTCATTGGGACGGAATTTAATATATCCGTACCCCGTCTCGGGATAAGTCGGCACTATCCCCACTGTAACCAAACAGTCGTCCGCCTCGGCAATCTGCGCCGCCTGTTCAAGCGTATCCCGAAACATGACGTCATACCGTATAAGGTGGTCGGAGGGCAAAACTGCCATAACCGCGTCGTCGTACTTATTCATAACAGCGGCTGCCGCGTATGCTATACAAGGCGCCGTATTCCTCGCATACGGCTCCGCTAAAATATTTTCCGGTTTCAGCATGGGGAGCTGCTCGGCGGCAATATCCTTGTATTCATGATTTGTAACAACAAAAATGTCGTCATGAGAAAAAGAATTTTCTATCCGCTTAACGGTTTTTTGTATCATCGTTTCGTCATCTCCGCTGAGACATAAAAACTGTTTCGGAAGTCCCTTTCGGCTTTTCGGCCAAAAACGCTCGCCTACTCCGCCTGCCATTATTACTGCGCATCTTTTCATATTTTTTCCCTTTTCTGTACGTCCTGTCCCATTTCTTTGCGGACAAGCCTTAAATCGTTTTCAACCATTCTGCGAACCATTTCTCCAAAAGAAATCTCACGTTTCCAGCCAAGCTCTCTTTCCGCTTTTTCGGGATTTCCAAGCAAAAGCTGAACCTCGGCGGGTCTGAAAAATTTCGGATTTACCTTAACGACAGTCTTGCCGTTCGCTTTGTTTATTCCCGCCGCGTCAACGCCGCTGCCCTGCCATTCAATATCAATACCCGCGGCTTTGAAAGCGGTTTCCGCAAACTCCCGAACGCTCCTTGTTTCATTCGTGGCGATAACATAATCGTCGGGCTTGTCCTGCTGCAGCATAAGCCACATTGCGTTCACATAATCTGCCGAATGCCCCCAGTCCCGCTTTGCGTCAAGGTTTCCCAATTCCACATATTCCTGAAGTCCGAGACTTATTCTCGCCGCCGCGTCGGTTATCTTTCTTGTGACAAATTCCTTTCCGCGGCGTTCCGACTCATGGTTAAACAAAATTCCCGAGCAAGCGAACATACCGCAGCTTTCCCTGTAATTTTTCGTTATCCAATGTCCGTAAAGCTTTGCGACCCCGTAAGGGCTGCGTGGGTAAAAAGGCGTGTTTTCCGTCTGAGGAGTTTCCTGAACCAGACCGAACAGCTCCGACGTAGACGCCTGATAGAATTTTGCCCGCGGCTTTATCAGCCTGACAGCCTCCAGAATATTCACAACGCCCAGTGCGTTTATCTCCGCGGTAGCCGTCGGGTTGTCCCAGCTCACCGCCACAAAAGACTGCGCCGCAAGGTTGTACACCTCATCGGGCTGCGACGTTTCCACCGCCTTGATAAGCGAGGTAAGGTCGGTCATATCCGCGTAGATAAGATTAACCTTATCCTTGATATGCTCGATATTTCCGTAATCCACCTTGCTTTTGCGGCGTATAACGCCGTAGACCTCATAGCCCTTTTCAAGCAAAAGCTCCGAAAGATACGAGCCGTCCTGCCCCGTGATGCCTGTGATCAATGCTTTTTTCATTTTAATTCCTCCAAATCGTTATTGTTTGATTTATCGCCCGTGTATACCGCCTCGGCGAGATGGAATTCTTTTGA
The DNA here is from genome assembly GCA_023665505.1 of Ruminococcus sp. Taxonomy (GTDB): domain Bacteria; phylum Bacillota; class Clostridia; order Oscillospirales; family Ruminococcaceae; genus RGIG8773. The sequence continues at coordinate 6,354 of JAMPDU010000131.1, read as the reverse complement.
GAAAACCATATAAGCCATGGTATAAGTTTCTATTTCTGTTAATTCATTGTCCCCCATTCTTTCCAGCTCATCATCCAAAAACACTTGGTCGTCGCGGCTCTTCCATTTATCGGTAAACACATAGCATTTGTCCGTATAATCCCAAATATTGTCAACGCTGCCTATATCGATAACATTGGTGTTGAATACATCAAAATCCCTCTGAACGGTAAATGTTTCGTCGCAAATATAGTTTGTTGCATCGGGGAAATAGTATGACATAATTCCCAGCGAATACTCATGAAAATGAAGGAAACAAATATCCTCGCCGGCACTTCTCTGTTCAATATCGCTGACTATTTGCGGCAGACTTGAATTGTCCACCTCATTTTTAGTAAACGCAATATTGACAATGTTATTCACCGATAGAGCAAGCGCGAGAAAAGCGCATACGAATTTATTTCCCAAATGCCCGATGAGAGCCGAAAAAACTATAAACCACGCCATTGCCAATATATAATAGTATCTTTGAGTGCGCAAATTGCTTACTAAAAGTGAAACAACCTCCATAAATGCAATTGACGCGACAATGAATAAAAATATTAAAAATATTTTTTCGTAAACGGTTTTCTCCGCGTTGACATTTACAACATCTTTAATGTGCGCAGCTCCCTTGATTTTTTTAAAATTAATATGTTTAATCACTATGAGCAGAATAACGGCTGTCACAATAAGATTTATATTGTCCGACAGCATAAATTTCCATACGCCCGAAACGTTGCTGTCATAAAAATCCTTAAATACCCAATTAAATACAAAAAAGAAATTAGTTTCCGGAACCCAAAAATAATCGCTGACGTGTTTTGCCTGCGACAATACAACCGTAAGCCATGGCAGATACAATACCCCGCAAATCCCGCCGCTGATGAAAAAATTTCTCAGTTTTTTCCAATCCCTTTGAATAAGCGAAAACAACAGCAGCACAACATACACGCCGAATGTTCCTACCATAGCGACATTGTGCGTATACATTGCCAATACGGAAAACACCGTCAGGCACACGTACGAATACCGTTTTCCCGTGAAATAAGCCACCCCCGCGTAAGCAACTACAGCCATATAAAAGAACATGGCAAAAATCGTAGGGCGTATTTCGTGTATCATATTAAGTACCGTAAATGAGCAAAAAGTAATTATCAGACAATACACGGCGGATTTTTTACCGAAAAGAGTATTTACGGGAAACGCCGCAACAAATAACATTCCTACCACCGCAAAAATTGAGAACGACCTCATAGCTGTAAGCGTGTATCCGAATACCATGCAGTAAAGCTTTAACGCAACAGAATAGAACGGCGGACTGTAATCCTCCGGCAGCAACCGCCATATTTCGGAGAGAGTGTGCCGCGTAAGCCCGTACTGATACGAGCTGTCATAACTGAGGAAATCCCCGTACATTATGGGAAAAATCACCGCAATTTCAACAACCGACAACACCGCAAAAATTATTATCGGCAGATAGTTTTCTTTAATATATTTCTTGACTTTCGACATTTATCAATTCCCAGCCCTTCTGATAAGTATAGGGTTCGCTGCACTCATAGCAGGAAACCTCGTTAAATTTTCCGCTGTTAAGCAGAATATAGCTTAAAAAATAATTCGCGTCGGGGAACGCTCCTCCGAATATATAAAATGTTTTTTCATAATCGGCAATATTTTCAAATTCGCCTATGTTCAGCACTTCCGCGGGGAACACGTCATAGGTGTTCAGCACGCACCATGTATCGTCGGCAATATAGTGAGAGGCGTTCGGGAAATAGTACATCATTATCCCGAGAGTCCATTCATGGGTGTGCAGAAACGCAATATCTCCGTCGGGGTTTTCGGTTTCTATGTATTTGACCATATCCAAAAACTCCGAATTGTCAAGAGAATTTTTCAGATTAACCGTACACACCGCAAAGCTTACGGCGCTTACAGCGGTCAAAGCAATTACGCCCGCTTTTTTCCCGAGCCTTTCCGTCAATACGGCAAAAAACAGCATTGAAGTACCGCTGAAAATGTAATAATACCTAACAGCCATTATCGGGTGCAGCAGCAGCGAAAACAGCGTCCACAACACAAACGGCAGAAAGTACATCAAAACGCAGAGCAGTATTTTCAAATATTTTTCGCTGTACTTTTTAAAATTCAGACAATCAATATCGGAGAACTTTTTCGCGTTTTTGATATTCATTTTTGAAACGCCGATTACGATAAAAACACAAGCGCATACAGGCACGGCAATCCGCATAAATAAAACCGCGTACCCATTCCCGAAATCATTGTAATTAGACAAAAATGATTTGTAAAAGAATTCGTAAAGCCCGTTGCCGTCATTAGACCAGTAATTTTTTTTGACGTTTCCGAACTGCTTGAAAACCACTGTCAGCCATGGCACATAGCATACCGCGCACACTGTGCCGCTGATAAAGAAATTTTTGAATTTTTTCCTATCCTTGCCGGCTGCCGTTACCGCCAAAGCCGAAATATAAAACGCCAGCGCCGCCAGCATGCCTATATTATGCGTATACATTGCGCAAACCGAAAACACGGTAAAGCACACATACGCATACCGGCTTTCCTTAATATAAGCAAGATAGCAGTAAACGCATGCCGCCGTTACAAAAAAGTAAGCAAAAAAAGTCGGTCTTATTTCGGGCACAAGCATATAATTTATCGATGTAAACGAGAAAAAAGCCGTGCACAAAACCGATACCTTATTCCCAAACGCGGTTCTTATCGGGAACGCCGCCAAAAACAGCATTCCCCATATAACAATAAGCGACGCCGCCCGCATAGCGAAAAGCGACTCACCGAACAACAGAGTCCAAAGCTTTAAAATAACCGTGTAAAGCGGAGGGCTGTAATCCTCCGGAATCAAACGCGCTATTTCGGCGGGACTTTTCACCGTAAGAAAATACTGGTATGCGCTGTCATAATTTATTATATCCTCGGAAAACGGAGGAATAATATGTATGACGGAAAACACACACGCGCACACAAGCAATACCGCAAATATATAATTTGCCTTTAAATGCGTTTTTATTTTTTCCATAAATATTCCCCCGCCCGTTATTCCTTTGCCGCCACCGACGCAATCCTCATTCCGATAAGCCTGAACATGGTTTTGACATACCCCATAATGAAAACAAGCAGCCGCCTTTTCGATTCGCCGTACAGCCTTTTTTCAAAGGTTATCGGTATCTCTTTCACGCAAAGTTTCTTATTGTTGATTTTCATGCGCATAAGCACTTCCTGCAAAACGTCGTAATTTTTGCAGGAAAGAGAAACCTTTTTCAGCTGCGCGGTATCGTACATTCTGAAATCGGTTGAAATATCCTTTGCCTTTATCCCCGTTATTATTCTGAACACCGTGTTCAGTATTTTCGACATTATTATTGACGATTTCGCGTCGTTGGTAACGCCTCCCTCGGTATATCTCGAGCCGATGACAACATCCGCTCCCTCGCGGAATTTCCCGTAAATGTCCGATATATACTTAGGGTTATGAGAGCCGTCGCTGTCCATAATAAGAAATTTATCGTACCGAGCCTCTTCAATTCCCGTTCTGAACGCTCCGCCGAACGCAGGATAACGCTGGTTTACATAACGCGCACCGAATTCGCCGCATACCTCTTCGGTATTGTCAAGGGGCTTTTCGGTATCCACAATAATTATCTCGTATTCCTCACCCGTCATATCCAGCTGTTCCTTTATCCGCGGTAAAAGTACCTTTAAATTTTCCGCTTCCTTGTATGCCAAAAGCACCGCACTTATTGCCATTTTAAATACTCACTTTCTGTATGTAATATATTTATTCATAAAATACTGAAAAAACATAACAACTATCATAATCCCGATTTTTAATATGTACACATTTACGCTTTCCTTAAAAATATTCATCAGCAGCGCCGACAGTCCCCAGCCGCACGCGCATATAATGAAATACGACAAAAAACGCCTGAAAAACGCGTTCTTTTTCTTAAAATTCAGAAACGTATTCGTCAGAAAGGTAAAAATAAATCCGCATACATTTCCGATAACGCCCGCGATTTCGGGGACGTCAACAGCGCCGGTGTACACGAGAATAAAAAACACCCCGTAATCTATACCTGCCGCAATTACCCCAAACATTCCGTACAAAATAAGGTTTCGGAATTTTTCGTACAGTTCCTTTGTCAGTTTCACAATTTTACTCACCGCTGCTCACTCCCCGGCGCAAAAATAAACGCCCAAGCCTCTGGGTAAATTTTCCAATAGCTTTAGGCGTATTGCTCTCTTTAAAAAACGGCGCAGTTATACCGTCTGTCAGTCCATTGTAACATTTCGCCATTTTAAGTCAACTCTTTTCTTTTTTTAAAATTGTAAATTTTTTATTATAAAAAATTATATCATATTTCATGCGTAATGTCAACCGTTTTTCCAAAAATTCATTTTCCCTCAACCAATCTCTCCGCCATATCAATTATCTCATCCGGGAAACCGTTTATCTTCATAAGCCTTATGGCGTTGCGGGTTCTCGCCGCGCCCTCTTTTATTTTATAGTCGAAAATAACGCCGCCGTCCTCGATACGCTCGGTAAAATGGACGTTCCTGTACTTCTCCGCCATAATGTCCGTCAGCTCTATGTCGTGGGTCGCGGCGGCGCAGAGACTTTCCGTCCCCGCCAGCGCCGTCAGCACGCTTACCGACGCCGCTATCCGTTCTGCCGTGTTCGTACCCCTTAAAATCTCGTCGATAACGCAGAAACAGTACCCCGCCCGCGCCGCCTCGATTATACGCCGCATGGATTTTATCTCCGCCGTAAAATAGCTGTCCCCCGCGCAAATATCGTCCCGCACCGCCATCGAAGTCATCACCCCGCACCTGCGCAGGCAAAAACTTTCAGCCGTGCAGGTCAGCACGCTTTGGGCGAGCACCGCGTTTGCCGCCGCAGCCTTTATAAAGCTGCTCTTGCCGCTGGCGTTCGACCCCGTTACAAGAATATTTCCCTCCATTTCAAAATCGTTGCCCACGGCGTTTTTTATCAGCGGGTGCGTCAAGTCCTTAAAGCAAATTTTTCTCTCCTCGGTAAAAACAGGCTCGCAGTACTTCCCGCAGCTCCCGCGAAAGTTCAGCACCGCGCACGCCGCGTCCAGCAGACCTATCCGCCCGTAAATTTTCCGTATGCCCCCGCCGTTTTCCGCCGCAATTCGCTTTACCTCGAAAAACATATTTATGTCTTTGAACGTCGCCAAATTAATGTACATCTCAAAAATGTCCGACGTGTCGGAGGTGGGCTGCTTTCCCACCCTCGAAAGCCGCGCGGCGATTTTCGCGAACGGCTCGAACATCTCCGAAAGCCCGGAAATAAGCGGTTCTGACGAAAGTCCGCCGAGACTTTTTCCGCAGTACAGTATCCCGCAAAGATACTTCATCATACCGATGTCGGCGGCGAATTTGTAGCTTGTTTTGTAATAAATTACCATATTGACAATACTGCCCGCGATAAAGCCCAAAACCGCCCCCGTGCCGCCGAAAATCAAACCCGCCGCAGCGGCGGCAATCGGCAGAAAAGGCAGCAGCTTGTAAACGGTTTCGTTCCCCTCAGCCGCCGCGGACTTTTCCCCGAAAAAGGTTTCGGCGACGGCGTTGTAATTCATAAACCCGAGATTTCTCAGCCGTTCGCAAACGTTTATACGCAGCTCCCTGTCGCCGCCCAAAAGCTCCAGCGCACGGCGGAAAAGCTCCTCGTCCCCGCCCAATCCGCGGCGCAAAAGCGCGTAAAGGTACTCCTCCCCCACGGAGCTTTGGCAAGTGTTCAAGCGGTCGAAAATGCCGTCCATATCGAGGTCGTTCCAAGTTATGTCGTCAATGCCGCCCGCCGCGCTCCCGCCCGTGACGAGATAAAACGCGGCAATGCTTTCGATTTCATTGAAACGCTTTGGGTCGGGGGGCTTGTCGAATTCTCCGATAATGCGTTCGATACCGCGCCGCCTGCCCGTTATCCGTGAAACAACGGTAAGCGAAATAAACGTTAAAACCACAATGCAAGCAATAATAATTCCCATAAAATCACCTTAAAATTTTTTTAAAAATCCCGATATACATATTATATATTTTTACGGACGGTTTGTCAATCAGTTCAATAAATTTATATTTAGTACGTTTCCAATCGGCGGTTTAACAGCCAAATTTTTACAGTACTTAACCAAAAGCCCTTTAGGCAAGCGGCTGGTCCAGCGCAGCCCCGCGCTGGCAGGGTCGAGGGGCAGCGCCCCCGTCGCGCTCCGCAGAGCGCGAAACTCCCCTTTCGTTCTGAACGGAGAAAGGGGTGAGAAATGCCGACAGGCA
>JAMPDU010000130.1 GCA_023665505.1 Ruminococcus sp. | reverse complement strand
TCAGTTTAGCAGATTTTAATTCAATTGTACAGACGCGGAGTTATTTGACGGTTACCAACAAACCACGGTATAACCCCATTTATTCAACTCAAAACCGCCTTTACCCTGCTTTACCCGTCTTTACCCATTTTTTATATTATGCTTGTCAAATCACAGTTCGACTACAACAATTTCAACATCAACAAACTCGCCGAAAAGGTCGGCGGTAAGGTCAGAGCATTCGACAAAGCCGAGATTTTTAACAGCGGGTTTGCTGAAATAATTTTTTAAAGGAGGTTACTTTTTATGAGTAACAATGCTATTCGTGAAACGGTGCGGGGCATTCAGCTTGTGCCAATTCAAGACGTTTTGTTTGAAGAAAGCAAAATTTTCCTAATCGATGAAATCAGTGCTGAAAGTGCTGACAATCTCATTAAACAATTAATGTACCTCGACAGGAAAAATTCGGGCGAAATTACTCTGTACATTAATAGCCCGGGAGGCGAAGTTATGAGCGGTTTGGCGGTGTACGATTTCATAAAAATTATGAAGTCGCCTCTAAAAACGGTCTGCATTGGCGATGCCGCCAGTATGGGCGCAATCCTGTTTCTTGCGGGTGCTAAGCGTGAAATGCTGCCGCACTCGCGCATACTTATTCACGACCCTGCATATGGGCATCTTGATGTAAGCGGTAAGAAACCGCACGAGATACAGCGCGGTGTTGACAGCTTGAATAAAGTGCGTGAAACGCTCGCAGAAATCATTTCCGAAAAGACAGGAAAATCTCTTGACGAAATCTATGAAATCACCGCAGAGGACCACTTTTTCACAGCTGATGAGGCAATCGAATTTGGTCTCGCAACAGCTATCTACAAAGGAGGCAGTTTATGAAAAATTATCGCACACTCGCTGCTGGTGTTCGCGTGTCAAATGACACGCGGATTACCGGTTTCAACAACAATGATTTAATAATCGGCTCGTCCGGATGCGGAAAAACTGGCGGTTATGTTGTGCCAAATTTGCAGAATTTAGAGGGAAGTATTGTTGTTTCCGACACTAAAGGTCAGCTTTGCAAAATGTTCTCAAAAGAACTGAAAAACAAGGGTTATAAAGTCCACACGCTCGACTTGGTGAACCCCGAAAAGTCTTGCGGGTACAATCCTTTGCGCGGTATCAGACGTTACAAAAACGGAAAATACCGCGAGCAGGACGTGCTGACGTTAGCCAATAATATTGTCCCGACTTTGGACGTTACAGAGCCGTTTTGGGAACAGGCTGCCGCCGGTTATTTGGCATTTTTAATCGCGTTTTGTTTGGAGACTTTGCCCGTTGAAGAGCAGAATATGGTATCAGTTTGTGAACTGCACACAAGGTTCATAAAGCCAAACGGCAGGCTATCTTTCATTCAATGGGTTGAAACTCACCCGAACACTTTCGCCGCCAAAAAGTACGCCAAAACCTGCAGTGCTATGATTGCAGAAAGAATGTGGTCGAGCATTGTGGAGTTTGCAAACCGCGCTTTGGAGCCATTCGACTTTGAGGAAGCTCGAACGATTTTTGAAAACCCTAAAAGTTTCGATATTTCAAAACTCGGTACGGAGAAAACCGCGCTGTTCCTGAACGTCAGCGACACCGACAGAACATTCGATAACCTCATAAATGTGTTCTATACACAAGCATTGCAGATACTTTGCAGCTTTGCGGATTCTAACATCTGCGGGCGGTTAAAAGTCCCCGTGAGGATTATAATGGACGACTTTGCGGCGAGTGGGAATATTCCGGATTTTGACAAGATTATTTCCACAATCCGTTCTCGCGACATCTCTGTGAGCCTTATCCTACAAAGTATGACACAATTGGAGAGCATGTACTCCCCCGCCGAGGCTACCACAATTGTCAACAATTGCGACCATATAATTTATCTTGGTTCGCAGGACTTGGAAACAGCCAACTTTATCGGCAATCGGATTTTCAAAACTCCCGATGAGGTGCTTTGTATTCCGAGGGATAAGGCTGTTGTTATTACTACCGGCGAAAAGGCTGTTATTGCGGATAAAATTAAGCCGTACAGCACTTTGAAATCATAGAAAATTCTTTTTCAATAATTATATCACATAATTTTGGAAATGTCAAATTTTCTATTGCCTTGTAATCGCCGGTGCTGCGGGACTTTTTTCGGGTATCGTTATAATCGCCGATGATATCGGCGATTTTTAAACACAATTTTTTATGAATTTTTTTAAAAAATTTATAACTGCTCTTTTAACTGCTGCACCTCACGGTGCGGCAGTTATTTTTTAGGAAACGCCGCTAAAAATCAAAAATCCCGAGGATTTTCATCTCGTGTTTTTTGATACGCATTCAATTTATTCGCTTACTTTTCTGCAGAATTTATACGCTTGCCTTATTCATAACATCTCCTAACTTTCATACTTATGTTATACCGCTTTATAAACATCAAAGTCAAATAATAATTATTATATTAATATTCACATTTTATTCACAATGTTCCATAGGAGTATAATAAAAAATTATCTTCAATGTTGCTCTACTAACATAAATATATACATAATAACCAAATTTATTGCATATTTTTGTATTTATACCCCCTAATGGGTATAAAATTGTATAATAAAACAAGCAAAATCTTTGTAATGACGGAATGTGCAACCGATTAAAGGGTATAAAATAGCTTGATTTTTGAACTATTGACACCCCATATTTTTTATGATATTATAATTATATGGAAGATAAATAATATTTGCTTCCAAATTAATTAACAAAAATGGAGGAATGTTGTATGAAAAAGTGTGTAAAAAAGGCAATCTTCACGTTTTCAATCATCTTTGCTATGGCTTTTACAATGCTTGTCCCATCTGTAACAGCATATGCAGAGGACAGTAATATTCTTGACAGCGGTATATGCGGAGATAACCTGACGTGGACACTAAGCAACTACGGACAGCTTACAATTTCGGGAACAGGAAATATGTACGACTATTCTTCAAACAATCTTCCCGAATGGCATAACAACTGGCAGCAAATCACATCTCTTGCGGTAAGCAACGGCGTTACAAGTATCGGCGAATACGCTTTTTATAAATCTCACGTTTTAACAAGCGTTTCGCTGCCTGACACATTAACAAGTATTAAGGGTTACGCTTTTGCTAAATGTACCAGTCTTACGAATATAACTATTCCCGACAGCGTTACGGCTATCGGAGATTGGGGAATTGCTTCCTGCGGACTACTGACAGACGTTTATATGTCAAATAATGTGACTTCTATCGGCAGCTCGGCTTTCATTGACTGCGTAAATCTGAAATATATCAATCTTCCCGACTGTATTTCTTATATCGGGGACAATGCTTTCAGATTTTGCGAAAATCTGACCTCGGTTAATATCCCAAATAATCTCACTTTACTTAGTATCGGCACATTCTCCGGCTGTAAAAAATTGAGTAATGTTACTATTCCCTACGGCATTACAAGCATTGGCAATTTTGCCTTTTATGAGTGCAAAAGAATGACAGAAATCGTTATTCCCGACAGTGTTTCCTCTATGGGATATTCTGTGTTCTATAAGTGTTCGGGACTTACAAATGTTACTATTCCAACAAGCATAACTCATATTGACGACAGCAATTTCAAGGAGTGCGATAATATCAAAGACGTTTACTATCTCGGCTCAAGAGGACAGTGGGAAGCTATTCCAATTAAGCACGGTAATGAACCGCTTTTAAATGCAAATATTCATTTTGCTGTTGAATCTTCCGACTATACTGTTTATTTTGATCCTAACGGCGGTTACTGTACAACGTCCTCATTAAAAACGTCAAACGGAAAGCTCACAAGCCTCCCCGCGGCAACAAGAAACGGTTACACCTTTGACGGTTGGTACACCTCGGCAAACGGCGGCTCGAAAGTAACTGCATTAACATCTTTTTCAAGCAGCACTACTGTTTATGCTCACTGGACAAGTGCCGAGTACACGGTAACATTCAACGCAAACGGCGGTAACTGCGGTACTTCTTCAATACAAACATTTAATCATAAGCTGTTAAGTCTGCCGACAGCAACGAGAACGGGATATATATTTGACGGCTGGTACACTTCCGCAAACGGCGGTTCTAAAATAACTACGTCCACATCATTTACAAGAAATACTACCGTCTACGCTCACTGGATAAGTGACGAGTACACGATAATATTCAATGCTAACGGCGGTAACTGCGGTACTTCTTCAATACAAACATTTAATCATAAGCTGTTAAGTTTGCCGACAGCAACGAGAACAGGCTATATATTTGACGGTTGGTACACTTCGGCAAGCGGCGGCTCTAAAATAACCATGTCCACATCATTTACAAGAAATGCTACCGTCTACGCTCACTGGGTAAGTGATGAGTACACGATAATATTTAACGCAAACGGCGGTAACTGCGGTACTTCTTCAATACAAACATTTAATCATAAGCTGTTAAGTCTGCCGACAGCAACGAGAACAGGATATATATTTGACGGTTGGTACACTTCCGCAAATGGTGGCTCTAAAATAACCACGTCCACATCATTTGCAAAAAATACTACCGTCTATGCTCACTGGGCAAGTGATGAGTACACAATAATATTCAACGCAAACGGCGGCAGCTGCTCTGTTTCATCAAAGCAGACATCAAACCACAAGCTGTCAAACCTGCCCACGGCAGCTAAAGCAAACTTCACTTTCGACGGCTGGTACACGGCAGTAAGCGGAGGAACAAAAATATCGACAGCAACGGTATTTTCATACAATACCACAGTCTATGCGCATTGGTCTGAAATAAACGGTGATGTGAAATTTTTCAGCAAGACCGTTTCCGGCGGCACGAAATCAACCAATATTCAGAAAAATGGCTACAATGGCACTTACCATGCGTCTCCTATGCGCTCATACCTGTATGAAAGCAACGGTTATCTGAACAGACTTGAATACACTGGTGCAGATGTGATATTGGAAAAGTACAGTTCTTCTTTCAGCCTTTTGGGCAAAACTACGATTAAAATGGAATTACCGATATTCGGCGGCTTTTATGCGGGAACGGATTACAACTTCATTCTTTTCGGGCAGAATAACCCCAATGAGAAAAACAGCATAGAAATTATGAGAGTTGTAAAGTACACAAAGGACATGAAACGTGTTGACAGCAAGAGCTTTTACGGCTGCAACACCTACATTCCGTTCGATGCAGGCTGCCCCCGTATGGACGAGTATGACGGCGTTCTGTACATTCACACAAGCCACGAAATGTACAAATCATCTGACGGTCATAATCATCAGTCCAATATGGACTTCTTCATAAGAATTTCCGATATGGAAACGCTTTATAGCAGATACAACGTCACATATACGAAAACAGGGTATATGAGCCACTCTTTCAATCAATTTATTAAGGTCAACGAAAACGGTATCTATACCGTTGACCACGGTGATGCTTATAACCGTGCTGTAACCGCTTTCAGGCGCAAGAGCGCAACCGACAGCAATGCCGAGTATGAGGACGTATTCAAAATAATGGGCAGCATCGGACAGAACTATACTGGAGTATGCATTGGAGGTATGGAGCTTAGTGATGATAATATGCTGATAGCGGGTACTTCTGTTCCGCAGGACAGTACCTGGAACAAAACAAAGCAGAAAAACCTCTTTATTATCAGAAAATCCCTTAGCGGAAACGAATCGGCAGAAGTTACCTATCTGACAAATTACAGCGAGGGTTCAAATGTTACATTCTCCGAGCCAAAGCTCGTAAAAATAAACGGCAATAAATTTATGCTGCTTTGGTCGGAAACAGTATCTTCTCAAACCAAACTTTATGCAGTTCTGCTTGACGGCAACGGCAAAAAGATGGGCAAGACTTTTTCCTGCGCGGGTTCAATCTCCGACTGCCAGCCAATCGTATATAACGGAAAGGTTACTTTCTATGTGACCAACAACAGTGCGCCGACATTTTACTATTCATCATAACGTTTATGGCAAAACCGAATTGCATTAACGTATGGCTGCTATGTAAATTCGACCGAGGGCGGTTGCTCTCGGTCGTTTATATAAGCATATAAAGGTAAATATCCTGCGCTTTATAAAAATCTATCTCATTAATGCTTATCATTCCGCGCATACAAAAATGTATTATGCGTTGGTAGTGTAGTTATTTATGCGTTTCAACGTGTAATACGGTGTGGGAACTGAATATAACTTATGATTAAATTGAGAATAGAATGCAATATTAACAGCTTAGATTTACAATATAAGTGCAACAGAAAAAAGTAATGACACAAAAAGCAAGGAACCGCAGTTCACAAAATGAACTGCGGTTCTCTATCGGAATATTTTCACTTTCACCACGGAAAAACAATCTCTCCCGAACTAAGCAGCCTACAGAAATATTCCTCAACATTCAGCCCATTAGCACAAGCCGTAACAGCAAGAGAATACCACAGCGCACTCGCCTCCGCGCCGTTCGGAGTATCGCTGAAAAGCCAGTTTTTTCTGCCGACAGTAAAAGGTCTTATCGAGCTTTCCGCAATATTGTTGTCAATCGAAACATAGGGCGACTCAATAAATCCGCATAAATATTTACGCTCATTCAAAGCATAATTCACGGCTTTTGCAAGATTTGAATTTCCGCTTGCGGAAACCTTTTCAAGCCACGACAAAAACTCGTCAAGAACAGGTTTGGATTAGGTATGTAACGGTATGAAAAATTGTATATTACAGCGCAGTATTTTACTTTTATTGACAAAGTATGCCAATAAGGGTAAAGGCTCAGCCTTTTCTTGCCGCTGTTTATGTATTTCTTCAAGTCCTAAATTTTCATAGCTCCTTTCAAGCTCGTAAAATTTATTTATATAGGCAATCGCCTTTGCCGCTTCCGAGGTGGGTATCAGCTCCTTATCGTCGGGAAGAGCGTTTATAAATCTCCTCCTTGCGTGAGCGAAGCACCCGCAGCGTTTCGCATTTTTCAAGCTGTTATACGCGTCGTAACCGTCGCAGGTCACATATCCCGAATAACCGCCTAAGAAAGCAGCGGCGTTTTCTCCCTTACGGGTACGGCAGTATTCAAACAACGCCATAAATTTATCGGCGTGTTTTCCGCTGCAATACACCCACATATGAGATTTATGCGCCTTGCCCTTTGTCTTTTTCTCGGGGTCGTTAATTATGTTCACTCCCGTTTCATCGGCGTGAATAACAGGCTCTTTAAAAAGCCGTTTTTTCATTTCCTCAAAAACGGGCAGCGCGTAACGTTTTGCCGAAAGCATTACCCAATTACACATAGACGCTTTCAGAACAGGCGCGTCAAGAGCTGCGTAATCTTTTTGCTGACGGTCAAGGGGGACTGCCTGAACGTATTTCCCGTAAAGAATATGCGCCAATAATTCGGGAGAGCAATAGCTTCCGTCAAGCATTGGAGCGGGAGCTTTCGCCTTTACAAAAATTTGCTTTGGAACATCATCAAATTCAGTATCTTTAGATTCGTCAATTCCGCAGGACGCGCATTTTAAAACCTCAACATAATGCAAGCGACGGTACATTTTGGCGGGAACGTAAACTATTTCTTCGCGGACAAAATCCTTACCGACAGTTTCCATTTCAGTTCCGCATTCGGGACATAATCTGTTTTCCGCTTTATGCACGACCTCTTTAATTTCCAATTTTTCAAACGATTCATTGTAAGTACGTTTTTTCTTCCGAGCTTTAAAAGTCACTACTTTTTCAATATTTTCAACTGAAGCCTCTGCTTCTGTTTCCGCTTCATTAAAGAAATTAAGTTGTTCCGCGCCCTTCATAACAACTGCTGTTTTCTCGCTTTTCTGTCCGAAAATCATTTTCTTCAGATAAGCATTTTGCGCTTTTAATTCCGTATTTTCTTCTTCAAGAGAATTATTTTTCTCTTCAAGAACAGCATATTTATTTTCCAATTCGGCAATTTGTGTACGTAATTCAACTTCCTTTTCGGGAGATAAAATAGGTTCTTCCCACAGAAAATTTTCTCTTTTCAAAACAAGATTGTTTTGTTCCATAACACAAATTCACCGCCTTTTTATGATATTTTTATTATATCATTATTATACCATAAAAGGGCGGATTTTTCTGTATTTATATTGAAAACAAAGCAATAATTTACTGTTAATTTTAGTAAAGCGCAGCGCCAGTTTTTCCTTGTTTTATGGCTTTTTTCTGTTCGATTTCAAGTCCCTCCAAAAGCCATCTTAACTGCTGTTTGGTAAGCTGCCGAGCCTCGGTTTCCGTTCTCGGAAATCGGTATCTTCCGTTATCGAGCCGCTTGTACAAAAGCAGAAAACCGTCGCCGTCCCAAAGCAAGCCCTTCATTTTATTCGCGTTTCTTCCGCAGAACAAAAACAACGCCTGACTGTACGGATCAAGCCGCAATTTACCCTGAATAATCGCTGCAAGTCCGTCTATCCCTTTTCTCATATCCGTGTAACCCGTTACGATGTATACCGTTTTATTTTCCGCAAATTCATTCAACATTTCAATACCCTCAAAACGGCGGTTATTGTTTTTTCCGATATTCCTTCGGGGATTTTTACTACCGCCTCTCCTATTTGGATTTTTATTTCGGGTTCTTCTTTACTGATTTGTGCAGTCGTTCCTATTGGTACGGGAATTTGCTCTACTATTTTTTCACGAGCTTTTCTAAGGTGATAGTAATACGTTTTGATGTTCACGTTATTTCGATTGCACCACTCCTGTACCGTCAGTCCGCTTTCCTGACATC
>JAMPDU010000012.1 GCA_023665505.1 Ruminococcus sp. | reverse complement strand
CCGCATATTGTAATGTTTACCATTTTTACCGTTCCTTTCGGTAACTGTACCTTGAGTACAAAAACTAAACTCGGAGTACAGTTATTAAACTGTTAGTATTGTACCGTAAGTTTAATAACTAAACTCACGGTACAATTATTAGACGTGCTATTTAATAAGTCCAACTTTTTTCATTGAGGCGGCGAGAATGTCAATTTTGCTCTGTTCCATTTTTAATAGGGGGAGACGGCATTCGCCCGCTTTAAAGCCCATGAGGTTCATTGCCTCTTTCACGGGAATGGGGTTTACGTCAATGAAAAGGTTATTGCAAAGCTCGAGGTATTTTATTTGCAGTTTCGCAGCCTCGGCGACGTTGTTTTCAAGACAGAGACGGGCGATTTCGTGGGTCTCTTTGGGGCAGACGTTGGAGAGTACGCTTATCACGCCTTTGCCGCCCAGAGCCATAATGGGGACGATTTGGTCGTCGTTGCCGCTGTAGACGTCAAGGCGGTCGCCGCAGGTTTCGATGATTTTCGCGATTGAGGAAATGTTCCCGCTTGCCTCTTTCACCGCCGCGATATTTTTGTGGTTTGCAAGCTCGTTGTATGTATCGAGGGCGATGTTTACTCCTGTGCGGGAGGGGACGTTGTACAGAATAATTGGGATATTCACGCTGTCGGCGATTGCCGTGAAATGGGCGATAAGTCCCCGCTGAGAGGTTTTATTATAGTAGGGCGTGACCAGCAGCAGCGCGTCAGCGCCCAGTTTTTCAGCCTCGGCGGACAGGTCGGCGGCGTACTTGGTGTCGTTGCTGCCCGTGCCCGCGATTACGGGGACGCGCTTGTTTACCCGCTTAACGCAGTAACGGATACATTCAACGTGCTCCTCGTCGGTCATTGTGGCGGACTCGCCGGTTGTGCCGCAGACGACGATTGCGTCGGTGCCGTTGTCGATTTGGAAGTCGATGATTTTGCCGAATTCGTCGTAGTTGATTGAGCCGTCGGCGTTCATGGGGGTGATTATCGCAACGCCCGCGCCTGTGAAAACTGTGTTTTTCATAAAAGACATTCCTTTCCAATTATTTCAAATTTATGGTATATGTCAGCCAGCCGTCGTCGGAAATTTTTCCGCCGATTTTGCTGTAGAATTTTTGGGCGGAGGTGTTCCAATCAAGGCATTTCCATTCGAGGCGGGCGCAGTTCAGTTCCTCAGCGAGACGTTTCGCCTCGTCGAAAAGAGCCGTGCCGATACCGCCGCTGCGCCTGTGGGGGTCGATAAAAACGTCCTCGATATAGAAAACACGTTTGCCCGAAAATGTGGCGATTTTGTAGGTGTACCAAGTCAGCATGCCCACGGGTACGCCGTCAAGCTCGGCGATAATGGCGCGAACGCCGTTTTCCTCGTGCATAAGAGCCGTCAGCCGTTGGGGGGTGATATTGCACACGTCGGCGAGATTTTCGTATTCCGCGAGTTTTTTGAGGTAGCCGACAATAAGCGCGGCGTCGTTTTCCGTTGCTTTTCTTAACGTTACGCCCATTAGTCGAAATACCCCTTGGCGGCGAGAAGTTCAGCCATAAGCACTGCGCCGCCCGCCGCGCCCCTAAGGGTGTTGTGGGACAGGCAAACAAATTTGTAGTCGTACTGGGTATCCTCACGAAGTCTGCCGATTGAGACAGCCATGCCGTTTTCAAGCATTCTGTCGAGCTTAGCCTGGGGGCGGTTGTCTTCCTCGAAGTAGTTGAGGAATTGTTTGGGGGCGGAGGGTAGGTCCAGCTCTTGGGGTACGCCGCTGAAATTTTTCCATGCGGTCAGCATTTGCTCTTTGGTGGGTTTCTTTTTGAACGAGGCGAAAACCGCTGCCGTGTGACCGTCCGAAACGGGCACTCTTAGGCACTGTGCTGTGATTGAGGGGGTTGTTGCGTTGACGATTTTATCGCCCTCGATATGTCCCCAAATTTTCAGGGGTTCTTGCTCGGACTTTTCTTCCTCGCCGCCGATGTAGGGGATTACGTTGTCCAGAATTTCGGGCATTGTGTCGAAGGTCTTGCCCGCGCCGCTGATTGCCTGATAGGTGCAGACCAGCGCTTTTTCAACGCCGAATTCCGCCATAAGGGGGTGCAGGGCGGGTACGTAGCTTTGCAGGGAGCAGTTGGATTTTACCGCGATAAAGCCCCGCTTTGTGCCGAGACGTTTACGCTGTGCACTGATGATTTCGATATGCTCGGGGTTGATTTCGGGGACTACCATTGGCACGTCTGGCGTGCCCCGGTGCGCCGAGTTGTTGGAAACCACGGGGCATTCCGCCTTGGCGTAGCGTTCCTCAAGAGCCTTTATTTCGTCCTTTTTCATATCAACCGCGCAGAAAACGAAGTCTACCGACGAGGCTATTTTTTCGATGTCGGCGGTTGCGTCGAGGACGGTCATATCCTTTATATTGGCGGGAATGGGGGAGGTCATCGCCCATTTTTTGCCGACAGCCTCTTCGTAACGCTTTCCCGCGCTGCGGGGAGAGGCGGCTACGGCGGTTACGTTGAACCATGGGTGATTTTCAAGCAGGAGGGAGAAACGCTGTCCCACCATACCCGTTGCGCCGATAATGCCTACGTTAAACTTTTTCATAAAAATTGCTCCTTTAAAAAAATTCCCGAAAAATAAAAAAATCGGTTGCAAACCGACCCATCTTGCTGTATAATAGAAATACTGACATTTTTATGCCAAAATGTCGATAGCACTCCACCATACGAATGATGACAATTGCATAGCTGTTCGGTATGCAATCAGAAAACGGTGCGCCGAGCCGTTCTCTTCGGCAGTATTGCCTTTCCCGCGCCATACGTGCGACTTGGCGGTCTTTGGGGCGGTACTCATCTTTACTGCGCCTCTATCGGTTGATTACTTTTTATTATATACAATATCGGGCGGTTTGTCAATAGTTTTTTAAATATTTTATTATAAAGGAGTTTTTTAAATGAAAAGGCTTGCAAGGGTGTTTTTGGGTACGGTTACGGCTTTGTCGCTGGCGGGGTGCGGGGGGACTTCCGCTAATTCGGAGACGGTTTCGGAGACGGCAAGCGAGACGGTGCAGACAACAACCGAAATTACCGAGACGGCTGCGGAGACGGAACGGACAAGTCCGCAAACAACTACGGTAAGGAAAAAGGTTACGGTGACGGAAAGTTCTGCCGAGACGACCCGCGAAACGGTTGCCCCCGCAGAGCTTGAGGGGGATTATCTCGAATGGGCGCGGGCGGCTTCCGAGACGGTTTATCGGTTTCTTAAAGAGGATAGATACCACGCCAACGCTCCCGATATGTACAGATTTGATTTTGTGGATTTGAATTTTGACGGAGTACCCGAAATCACGTTATTTGACGGCGGTCAATGGGGCGGAACAATGGCGGCGTGTACCCTTGAGGGAGATTTATTGTATAACTATTATTCGGCAGCTTACAAAGATTATATAGCCGCTGTCGACAGTGAAACAGGTGAAAAGGTTATGCTGTTTGAAACAAGCGGCGGACACGGTTTTGTAGGTTACCGTATGGTATATGCACTGACAGATGAAGTAATTGAGTTTCGGGAAGATATTACGTATGAATATGACAGCGACGGAAACGGCAGTATTTCAGGTTCAGCCTTTTCTGTAAGCAAAATAAATCCGAACGGCGAATTTGGAAGAATGTTGCATGATCCCGAGGATATAACGGATTTGATCGAACAAGGCAATGACGGCGACGAACTGTACCAAAAATATTTCGGGAAATATGAAGAGCTTTACCGCATTAACTCGGGAACGAAAATGATAGAAGTACCCGACAGTGAAGATTATACGCTTGACGATGTTTATGCCTGCGTTTTGCGGGTTATGGAGGAGTATAAGGAGTATTCGGAGAATTTGCCGCAGAACTAATTTAGGAGGAATTTAAGTGAACACAAAAGTACTTTCGGGGGCAATGAAACGCTCGGATTTTTGGTACGACTTGCCCGAGGAGCTTATCGCGCAAACGCCCATAGAGCCGAGGAATTTTTCACGTATGCTGAAAGCCGACAGGGTCACGGGGGCGGTTGAGCACAGGCATTTTTACGATTTGGGGGACTACCTCAAGGCGGGGGACTTGCTTGTGCTGAACGATTCGCGGGTGCTGCCCGCGCGGCTTTTCGGGGTGAAGGACACGGGGGCTGTGGTGGAGTTCCTGCTGCTGGAGCAGAAGGGGGACAAGGTTTGGGAAACCCTTGTCCGTCCCGGGAAAAAGGCTAAGCCCGGGGCGAAATTTTCTTTCGGGGACGGGGTGCTTAAGGCGGAAATTCTTGAAACGGTAGAGGGGGGGAACCGTCTTGTAAAATTTGACTGTCAGGGGAATTTTTTTGCCGCCCTTGACAGGGTTGGGCAGATGCCGCTGCCGCCGTATATTACACAAAAGCTGGAAAACAAGGAGCGGTATCAGACGGTGTACAGCAGAGAATTGGGTTCTGCCGCCGCGCCAACGGCGGGGCTGCACTTTACCGAGGAAATGCTGGAGGATTTGCAAAAAAAAGGGGTGAACCTTGCTTATGTCACGCTGCATGTAGGGCTGGGGACGTTCCGTCCCGTAAAGGAAGAGAACGTCCTCGACCACAAAATGCACAGCGAGCATTTTTCCATACCCCGGGAGACGGCGGAGCTGATAAACCGTACAAAAGCCGAGGGGGGACGGGTCATCGCGGTGGGGACGACGTCCTGCCGTACACTTGAAAGCGCGGCGGCGCGGTATGGGAGTGTGAGAGAGTGCGAGGGGTACACAGATATTTTTATTTACCCGGGGTTTGAGTTTAAGGTTTTGGACGGGCTTATTACCAATTTTCACCTGCCCGAAAGCACGCTGATTATGCTTGTGTCGGCGTTTTTGGGGTATGAAAATACTATGAACGCGTACAGAAAGGCGGTGGAGGAGAGGTACAGGTTTTTCAGTTTTGGGGACGCGATGTTGATTATTTGACAGTTTACAGTGTATAGTTGACAGGTTTAGGAATTTGCACGGGAGTGCAGATTAAAAAAATAAAAATTTTTGAAAGGAAGTATTTTAATGAAATTTAAATTAAAGGCAGATCATTTTACCTCACGCATACCGTTAGTTGTACGCAGAAGAAATAATGTTGTGTATTTTCAAACGCAAATTGATGTTGCAAGGGCTGACGGATATCGGCGTAAGACATACATTGAAAAATACAAAACCGATGATAATATCAAGGAAGTCGGAATGCTTGCTGGTAAACTTTTAAAAAGGTTTGAAGAACTCGGCGATTTATCAATTGCCGAGTTTGAAGAGTTGGTTGGTATGAACATTGAAGAGTATGAAAGTATTCCCAAAGGGGAGACATATCTGAAATTTTATGACGCCAAAGATTATAAAGATTTGGATCGAAATTATGATCACTGTAATTTTGACTATAACATTGCAGAAAAAAAATACTCCTTTACTCTTTGGTGGAGTTATAAAGACGGAAGTCGATATTACCTTGACAACTCGGATTCTCTTGGCGAACCAAAGGTATTGACATTTGACGAACCGCTTGAATTTACTGAATTTCCCGAACCCGAAAAGCTCGGCGAAATGATATTTGAGGCTTTTGACCGCAGCAGAAAGATTGCCGACAAGGTTGCGGGAAATCCGTACCCCGAAAAAGATATTGAACTTTTAAGCGGGAGTAAACTTACTGTATCTGCTCCTCGGGACAAGCATTTTTCCGATTATGATGATTACGGGGTGGGGGAGATTTATCAAGCGTATATGTATTTGCCGAGGGAAGATGCGGAATGGTCGGCGGCGTTTTCACTTGGTATTGCGGCGGAGCTTGACTGCGATATTTCGGAGGAAAATGTCCGCAGGGCTTGGGAAAAGCTGTATGGCAAGGCGGAATTTTTTGAGGTGAAAAATGTGGAGCACGGTATTTTTAAATTACGCGCGGAAATGAGAAATAAAAGCGTTCACCGAATTTCGTATATTTTAGAGATTGCCGATTGTGAATTGCTTGACTGTACTATGGAACTTCGCAAGCCAAACAGCCGAAAAAAACTTGATGAAAAGCTGACGGGTTTGTTTGAGGAGTTTGCGCGGGGGTGCAGGTTTAAAAATTAAATTTTTATAAAATATTGAGAGGAGTTTTATTATGGAACTTTATGAATTTTTTAAGAGCGTTATTGATTTGGATACCTCGGCGGTGGTGATTTGCGATTTGTCCCACACTATCGTTTATATGAACCCTGCGGCGGCGGAGAGGTACAAAAAAAGCGGCGGGTATGAGCTGGTGGGGAAGTCGCTGCTGAACTGCCACGGCAAGTCGGGCAACGAAAGGATTTTGCAGGTGGTGGAGTGGTTCGGGAAAAGTCCGCAAAACAACAGGGTGTACACATTTTACAACGAAAAGGAGAATAAGGACGTTTATATGGTGGCTTTGCGGGGCGGGGACGGTGCGTTGATTGGGTATTATGAGAAACATGAGTATCGGGATAGGGAGACGGGGGAGTTTTATGATTTCGGGCTGTAAAATTTTTTTCGGATTTTTTCAAATTAGGGGTTGACAAAGGGAAAATTTTGTGATATAATGTTAATGTTCCAATGGGGCATTAGCGCAGTTGGGAGCGCACCACACTGGCAGTGTGGGGGTCAGGGGTTCAAGTCCCCTATGCTCCACCAAGAAAACCCGCGTAAATACGTTGTTTGCGCGGGTTTTGCTTTTTTGAGGTACACACAAAAGTACACACTTTAAATTTACGGTGGGAAAATTTAATTTACCCTGCCAAAATTTGCTTGAAAATGCCTTGCACAAGAGTTGCCGTTTCGGACATATCCCCGTCCATTTCGTGGGAGTACACACCGTATGTATCCATATCCTTTGAGTGCCCCACAAGCCGCTTTAAATAGCCCTCGGGCAGGGATTTCACCGCCGAAACAAAAGTGTGCCGCAGTTCGTAAGGCGTAACGGGCGGCATATTGTGAAAATCACGGTACGCGCTCCAGCGCTTGTAGTAATTGCCGTTTTTCAGCGGTTCGCCCCATTTGTCGCAAAAGACGTACTCGGACTGAATTTCAAGCTCCGCAAGCT
This sequence comes from Ruminococcus sp., assembly GCA_023665505.1. Lineage (GTDB taxonomy): Bacteria > Bacillota > Clostridia > Oscillospirales > Ruminococcaceae > RGIG8773. The sequence goes on along the minus strand of JAMPDU010000012.1, from coordinate 31,732 downwards.
GTTTCTCCTGTTCGGCAAGTATCGCCGACGTGAATATATTAAGCGCGAAATTTCTCCGGGCGTTTTGGTTCTTGCCTGTGGTGGTTTCGCCGAGGGCGTTTATCGAGCGGCGCAGGTACACGTTGCCGTCCTTTATATCAGTCCATTTCAGTCCCGCAAGCTCGCCGGGGCGCAAGCCTGTCAGAACGTGAAAACGGTACGCATAAATGAGCGGGTCGTGTATGACTTTGCCCCGGTACAAGGTCGAGTCCTCCGAAAAAAGAGTTTTAAGGTCGCACGGCTGTAAAATATGCTTTTCGCTGACTTTAGCCTCGCGGGGTATCGTCAAGTCCTCGGGGAGCAAGGCGGTCAGCTTGTTTTTACGGCAGTATTTTATAAATGACACAAGGCAGGCGCGGAGGTTCATCAGCGACTTTTTGGCAAGCCCTTTTCCGTAGGCGCGGTCGATAACGTCCTGCAGGTGCTGTTCGGTGATGTTCTCGACGCGAACCGTGCCGATGTATGGATTGATGTGATTTCGGAACGCGCTTTCGTACTTTATCCAGTGGCTTTTGGAAGTGGAAAGTTTAAGGCTTTCGATGTACTGCTCCGAGGCTTGGCTGACTTTTATTTTGGCGTTGGAAATGCCGTCGTCAAGCCAGCGGTCGGCTTTGCGGTTTGCCTCGGCTTGACCCGTCCGCCCGGGCTTGGACGATGTAAAGGTTTTGCGGATACCGTCCTTTTGGACGTTGATTTGCCAGCGCCCCCGGGATTCAATCCATTTGGCGGTGTTTGTGCGTTTCATAAAATTCCTCCTTGACAAATTTGCCGAGGAATGGTATAATAAGATTGTGGGGTTGCGGTATACCATTCCGCAGCTTTTATCCCGTCAGTGGTGGTGCATAGACGGGATTTTTTTATTTTTGCAGTTGACTGCAAAATATTTTATAAATATCTGTTCAATGCCATTACAAGTTTGTCCTTATGCTTTTCAATGTCGTAAACACTGTCAATATCTATACGCACATCTTTTTTATTTTCATCGGGAACGGTTATAAACTTCTTGGCGGAATTGAAGTACAGCCTGCATATCCAGCGGGTTGTTTTGTTTTTGTGCAAAATTGCCATATAACGTTCGTTGTCTTTATATGTAACCTCTTCTATAGGCACAACTTCTTTGAGCAGGTTTTTGATTATAAAATAAGCCTCCAGCTCTTCCTCGGTTGTTACGATTTTGGGAGCGTCCTTTGCCTGTGCAGGTGCAGCAGTTTCGGCAGTTTCCGAAGTTTCGGCGGCAAGCGGCTGCGTTTCCTCCGCGCCTAAAGCCGTTTTTATTTTATCGTTCATCATTTCATTTATAAACTGGTTAAGGGATTGCTTTACAATTGGGCGGAACTTCTCAATGGCGTTTTGCGTTCTTTGACCGCTGTAAACAGACGAAAGGAAATATTTTATAAGCTGGTCGCTTGGGTTCTGCAAGTCCTGCGCGAAAACATTTTTTATTTCGTTGGAATATTTAAGCTGTGAGGCTGTATTAAAAATTTCGTCAATGCTAAAAGCGGATTTTTTGAATTTTTTCAGTTCCGCAACTTGGGTTTCCTTGATGTCAAGCATATTTATTTCCAAAAACGGCTTTTCGTCCATTTTATTGGTTTCCTCAAGGTCGGTGTAAAAGCGGTATGTTATGCCGTTGGTGAGAATTGCAAACTTAGCCTTTGACGTGCCGAAATAACGGAACAATTGGGAATCGTGCTTTTGGAGTTCCTCTTTTACCCATTTTGCCTCTATGAGAATTACGGGTTCGCCGTTGTTTAAAATGGCATAATCGACTTTTTCACCCTTTTTAATCCCAACGTCAGCGGTATATTCGGGGACAAATTCATCGGGATTAAACACATCATAGCCGAGGAGCGCAAAAAACGGCATTATTAACGAAGTTTTTGTTGCCTCTTCGGTGGTAAGGTTGTCCTTTAAGCTGTCAACCCTTTTGCTAAATTGTTTGATTTCATCGATAAAATCCATTTTACATTCCTCCAAAATTTTATTTAATCTTTTATAACCGTCTGCACGTTTGCAGACGGAATTTTTATTTTTTTAATATTCTTGCAATTTCAAGCAATTTTCCACGCTCATTATCGTCCATATCGGTAATAATTTTTTCAAGTTCACCGACATCTTTATCGGTTTTATCTTCTGTAGCACGATTAGCGAAAAAGGTTGTTATCGTACCTGTTAGCATTGATATAAAACCTATTCCGAAAATCATAAGCACAACTGCCATAACGCGCCCCACTCCCGTTTCGGGGGATATATCTCCGTAGCCTACCGTTGTTACGGTTACTATAGACCACCACAGCGCGTCAAAAAAGCCTTTACCCTCTGCGTACATCATAATAAACGATGATATTAAAATAAGTACGCCCGATATGTACAGCACATAAATAAATCCGTTTGTATGCAGAAATTTTTTTGCGCGTGCTCCAAAACGTCCGAACAATGCCGTAAGCCGTGCAAGCTTTGTGAATTTGGAAAGCTTTGCAAGTTTGGATAATTTTGCTATGCGAAAGACCCTTGCAAATCTGAAAAAACTGAAAATCGAATTGAACGGTATAATCGCAAGCAGGTCGAAAATATTTTGCTTAAAGAACTGCCATTTGCTTTTTGATATAATAAATCTGACTATGTAATCAACAGCAAATATTATCAGTATGCTTGTATCAATCCAAAACAATGCACCACTCGCAAGGCTGATTTTGCCGCACAAGTCGAGAATAACCAATATGATCGACAGAATGGCAAGTATGACTATAAATATTTGATATGCTGAGTTGAGCTTTTTGTGATTTTCCATTTTTATTGTCCTTACTGTTCGGTGTACGATTTTGTATTGCCTTTGCGGTTTTTCTTTTGCTTTCCCGAGCCACCGCTTGATGTGCTGTATGTAAGCCCCGGAGCAATTCTGACGGAGGTTGTGTGCCGTCCCGTCGAGCTTATGGAGCAGCGTGCGTGTTTTCCTCCGAAAGATACGCCTACGCCCTTTTTGGATAGATTTACTCTTACACCGGGGAGAATTTTTTTGCTTTTTCTGAATTTTAAGCCCATATTTAAAACTCCTCCAATTTTTTTTATTTTAACCGTCTGCATGGTGTGCAGGCGGGATTTTTATTTTTACAGCAACCGTATAATTGCCGACAAGACTAAAATGGCCGCAGACGACACCGAAATCCAAAAGGCAACGGCGATGTATGTCTTTATGGTTTTCAAGTGCTGTTCAATGCTTTCAAGCAGTTTTTGATTTTTAATCTGATTAAGTATTTGAATTTTATCGCTTGACAAACTTTGCGAACATCTTACGAGGTTGCCGTCGGGGTTTATAACAACATCTTCGGGTATATCGTTTTCGGGAATATCGGCGTCGCTTTTTTCGGGTTTGCTTACATCGGCGCAGCCTAAATTATAAAGCAAAGTCCAGTATTCTTTTTTTATATCGTTCTTTTCTGACATTTTTATTCCTCCCTAAAATTCACATAAATTAACTTGCCGACTCTTCTGAATAAGGGCTTTTTGCCGTGTATTTTTCAGCTTTAAGCATTTCCTCAACATTTCCTGCAACGCGACCGAGGTCAAAAGTATCAAGCCTCATAAGCAATTTAACGACGTTATAAATTTCACTTTCGTGACATTCCGTCAAAAGGTCACACGTTTTTAAACTTGATTTTTCTCTCCTAAAATTATTATAAAATTCGTCAGGGTCACAATTAAGGTATTCACATATTTTTAAAAATACTTCTATCTCTATTTTTGTGTTGTCCCGGCTAATTATACTGTTTAACGTTGTCTTAGGAATACCAACGGCAGCCGCAAGTTCGGATTGTTTAATTTCTTTTTCTTGCATTTTTTGTTCAAGCAGTTTCCCGAATCCCATAATGCACTTCCTTTCATAATTGCATTATATCACGTTTATTGTTAGTTGTCAATACGTTTGTACGAAAATTCGTATTAAAATATAAACATTGTATAAATTTTACAAATACATAATTTGGTTTTTGTGCAAAACCAAGAAATACGAAAAAACGTACAAAACTACTTGACAAAGTACGAAAATGCGGTTATAATAAAGCCATAAACCGAAAATGCGTACAAAATAAACAGAAGGAGTGATTTTATGTACACAAATTTGCTTGAAAATCTGCAAAAAAAGGGTATATCTATTAACGCCGCCGCATTGGCAATAGGTATGCCCGAGGCTACTTTTCGGACAAAAATCCAAGACAGGAGCTTTTATGTGGAGGAGGCTTTTAATATCAAAGAAAACCTTTTCCCCGAGCTGGATTTTAAGTATCTTTTTAAAAAATCATAAGTGAGGTGAGCAGGCATGAACCGAATGGAAATAACCTTTTACGTACCCAAAGGTTTTAAGTATGACGATGTCAAAAAATTCATTGTCCAAATAACAAAAGATTATCCCAAAGCCAAAATAAGGATAATCTTTCGTTAAAAACTTATTCTTTTGTTATCTGCAGGTCTATTATTTTATCGGGATAAATAATAACTTGCTGGTTTTCCGAGAACAAATGAAGAGGAACGGCGGCGGAAAATTCGTGTGTCAAAATTTCATCGCCAACGATTTCATAATCAAAAGCCGCAACACGGTATGTTATTTTGGTAACGTGTTTGACTTCTCGAAAACGTGTATTTTTATCGGAATAAGTTGCTGTAACCGTATACATAACGCACCCCCTTTCCTGCTCTTAATTATACAGCAGGGGATTGAGTGTGTCAAGAAAAATATTATTGTGAGGTGAGCAGGTATGAAACCATACGCAAAACTGCGGGGCAAAATGGCTGAAATGGACATAAACAGCATTGCTCTTGCAAATTATCTCGGCAAGAGTACGGCGTACATATCGGCGCATATGACGCACAAGTACGCTTGGGACATTGACGAGATTTACGCAATACTTGAACTGTTGAAAGTCCCCCAAGAGGATATAGTGGAGTATTTTCCGCCGAACGGCGGTCTGCCGCAGAAAAGCAGGACGCGGAGCTGAATAGGGGGTGGCAATTTATGAACGGCTATTCGGCGGCAATAAAGCACCTTGAACAGGCTCAGCAGGAACTTCGGGCGCTTATCGACCCGCAGAAAGCGGCGGAACAGACAAGCTTACAGGTAATTATAATGAGCATTGATATTGTCAAGCGGCGTATCAATGACTTTGGAAAGGGTGAGAAAAATGGTTGAAAACAAGAAAATTTATGCGGCTGTGCAAGTTGCTCTTGACTTTCGGGAGAAGTTTATGGAGCTTTGCAGTGAGTACTGCGATAAAATGCAGGAAGTTTGCCCCGAGGACATTATCAGCAAAAACAGAACGTACGAGAGTACTGTTAAGCTGCTGACGCGTTTGCAGTTTAACGGCGAGAATTTCGCCGTAAGCAAAAATGAGCTGGAACAGGCGGGATATGCTTTAGACTTCTCTTCCGACGAGGCGGAATATTATAAAAAAGAAGTCAACGGAATAGGAATCACTTACAACATTGACGCCGATTAACTCGCCTCTCCCGATCCGCCGTACTTGCCCGTTCAGGGTTTGCGGGCAGGAACTCATTTTACATATTCTCCTAAAGCCTCCCGTTCCTATGCAGAGAGGAGCGGGCAGGTACGGCGGATTGAGGGAATTAAAACGAAAAGGAGGAAAAACAATGTACAATGTAAAAACACCGCTGCTTGACGAGTTGGTTATACGGCTGAAACGTAAGAACGAGTACGAAAGCGGCGACTTGTCAAAGGCAATTGACGAGGCTGTAAAGCTCAATGCCGACATAAGGAAATACAATCTCAAAAGTCCCAAGCGGGATATACAGACGGAAAAATATTACGGTCAGATGAGTTATATTGACGGTTATCTCCGCGCCCTGCTGTGCGTGAATATTATCCGCAGCTACACCCGAATGGACAACATACGGAAAGAAATCAAAAAAATTATTGAGAATGCGGAGCTGAACAGAAAGGAAGGAAGATGATATGGTTAAAACAGATACCGAAAAAGTTTTTCGGGTGATATGTAAATTTTCACATAATTTCTACGGGATTTCTGTTTTTCCTGCAAAATTAATTTCGGAAAGAGTTGGAATGTCAAAATATAAAACAATTAAAATTCTGCATGACCTGCGTAATAACGGCTTAGTCAAGAGGGCAAGTCAGGGCTGTCCCGCACAATTCAGTCACGGCGAAGTTGAGGAGCTTATCTGTGAAGACGCTCCGCCTATAAACGGGTGGGCACTTACCCCAAAAGCGCGTAAAACAATAGGTTATATGGACGCGGAAAAAGAATATTTAAAAGGTTTAGCAGAATGGGCAAATGGAGGCAATGAAAATGGCTGAAATTGAAATTAAGCCGATGTCCCGCGAACGGTATACACAAGTGTGCAGGGGTGCGCTAACCTATGAGGATTATTTGAAAACCTACTGCTTGAATTGTCAGTACCGTTCGGACTGTCAGTGCAAAGAAAAAGTCCAAAGGCTGCCGAGGTATGCGGGCGGACTGGGGCTTTGCAAAAATCTTGAGAATGCGGAGGTGCAGAATTTATGATGTATCGGGAATTTACAGACCGACTTTCGGAAGATACGCGGTTCCCCACGGACAAGGAATACGACAGCATTGATTTTGTGTACTGCCACCACCCCGCCATAAGCCAAAGCGGACACGAGGGGCAGGAGCAAATTGCGCGGCTTTACAGCGAGTTCGGTATGCGTATTATTGCCGATATGCTGCCGACAGCGCAAAAGGCTATGGAGCTTGAACAGCAGCGTTTGGCGGCACGTCTTGAAATAGAACGCATTGAACGCGAGCTCGAAGAGCTGTCAATGGTTTGAGGAGGTACAGGAATGAAAAAACGCGTCAAAGGAATAAGCTTGTCGGATTTAATTGTCGGGTTTGTGATTTTGATAATTTTGGCTGTTTTGATTTATTCGGTTGTCCTGTTTATCAAAAACGCCGCCAACAAAATAGACGAGGGCATTGTGGTTAATAAAAATTACCAAGCGTCTTATGTTTCTTATGCATACACCACGGTCAACGATACGCGGGTTATGATACCGCATACCGTGCCCGAATCGTACCGTCTTACAATTAAAGGTGAAAAGGACGGCGAAACCGTTGTGTATTCTTTCAGCGTTCCCGAATTGGAATATATCCAGTATGAGATAGGCGACCACTATCCAAAATCAAAAACTCAAAGTTAGGAGGCGTTGACATTGAAACAGTCCAAAAAACCGTTATGGAGAAAGTCAATGCTGAAATCCCTTAATCTTAGCGACATTGTAGAATTTCTTGACGAGATAATTTATAACGGCAGCCCTTATGGATACGAAATCGATGAAAGCGGCTACTACCTTGACTACAAAGAACTTTTTGACGAACTTTCGGACGGCGCGTACCGCCTATCGGAGGCTTTCAACCAATACGACGCTAATACGGGCGAAGAGTTAAAAGACATTTGGAACGATATGACGGTCGCCCTGCTCGGTTATCAAGAAAAGGTTTACGGCTTTGATGAATTTGAGGAAGATTACTACGCTATGCTTGACTGCGAAGAAGATTGGGCGGTGGCAGAAGCCGAAAAGCGGCTTATGAGATTTACCAAAGAGCAGCTTATCAAAAATTTCCGTAAAGTTCTGACCGCGCTTGTGCTGTTTTTCGACATCAAGGCGGCGCACGACTGCTTGACCTCTATCGTTGAGGAGTTGGACGAGCGCGGGGCAATTCTTGAAAAGAAAAACGAAAAAATCAACCGTCTGTATGAGGATTTGACAGGTGCGAACACGGACGATTTTGACTGTGTAATTGAGGGCGTTCCGCCTCGTATGTGGGTTGAGTGAAAGGCGGTGTAAAATTATGCCACGTTCGTACGCCACACCGTGGGTAAAAAACGAGGCGCGTCAAGCCGAAGAGGCGCGGGAACGGGAACGGAGGAAACTTTCGCTTTTCACCGAGCCGAGCAAGTACTGCATTGCGCACGGAATACAGCTTAACGTAAATAATACCGTTATAAACGCTTTTTATGAGGACACGATAAGGCGGCGCAAACTCGGTCACCCGCCGTTCGGCGACCGCGAGGAATGCCCCCAGCGGCAGGCTTGGGAGGCTTGCTTATGGACGTTCCTGCGAAAGCAATTTATGCGGCACGACAGCGAAACCGCAAAGCTTATACCCATAAGGCTTTTTCGCGACAAGCATATGAGCGAGGTGCTTTTCGGCTGGCGGTTGGAATTTTTTGAAATGTTTATCAATAATACTTTGGACGTCCCCGAGGCTTTGAAAAAATTTGCGGCTGAGGAGGAAAAAATTGATTATAAAAATTGCAAGGAGTATCGGCTGGTGAACAGCGACATTTACAGAAAATGATGGAGGAGATTAATCAATGAATTGGATTTTAACAAAAGAAAAATTGCCGCCGGAAAATCTTATTGTAGATACTAAAATAGATGATGAATATGGTATCAGAAATGAGCAGAAATTAGTATATTGCAATAATCGTTGGTTTCTTCCGGATTTTTCGATGTACGTGTATTATAAACCTACTCATTGGAAAATATCAAATAAAAATGGAGATGATATTGTGGAAATGCGGGACTTTGTTGAGTGGTGCAGGGAGTGCAATCCGCGCGCCGAACCCGACCGCGCCGCCATGCTCCTTGGGTATGCGGTGCAGCTTGGGGAGGCTATTTTGAAAAATCGGGAGAAGTCCAACCGCGAAAAGGACAAGACAGAACAGCTCCTTGAACATTCGGAAAAAATTTTGAACGCGCTTATCAGGCTTGGGGAAAATAAAATTGCTCCGCCGAAAAAGTCCTCAAAAAAGGCGGACAAGTCTAAAGTTGTCCGAAAAAAATACGGCGAATACAAGCACGTCCTGCTTAGCGATGAGGAACACGCGCGGCTTGTTGCGGAGTACGGCGAAACCACCGTCAAGCAGTATGTGCAGGCGGTTGACGAGTACGTCCAACAGCACGGCAAGACCTATAAGGACTATAATTTGACGATACGGCGTTTTATTCGCACCGACAAGGCGAACTCCGCCGCTGAGCAGGGCGAGCATTCTTACGACCTTGACAAGTTTATGGAGCATGCGATGAACAGTACGCCGACGATACGAAAGGAGGACGAAACTTGAAACGCAAAGGCATTGACACCCTTCGTTTGCGGGCACTGCACACCGCCTGTATGACGGTTGGCGAAATTGCAAAAGCAATGAAAATCAAGCCGTCCGATGCGGCGGTTGAGCTTGAAAAAATGGGTTATAAGCCGATTTACAAAAAGGACAAGCCCGAGCCGAGAGGGTTCGGAAATAAAAAATAGGTCTGAAAAGGCATTAAGCCTGAATCAGACCAAGGAAAAATATTTACATATTAAGTATACTGCATTTTCCCGGGTTTGTCAAGAGCGGGGGGTTGCAGTTGCTGAAAAGAAAGGAAAATTTATTATGGAGAAAAAAGAATTAACGTACATTGATATGCTCAAAAAGCGTTATCCGAAAGTTAATGAAACCGATGATTGGTTTGACGGTTATTATTGTCCCGGTGAATTATTTGAGAGTGACAAAGTACCGCTCCCATATCAGCATAACGGAATTTGCAATTCCTTTGACGAAGTTGGCAATGCTTGCCAAGAATGCTGGAAATCTATTTGTCCCGCTCCCGAAAAGTGCTGTGACAAGGATACCGAAGGATTTGAAACAGAATACCAAAACAATACCGATGATGAGGAAAAACCAAAGCCTGCGGACGATCCCCCCGAAATCTCCGCGCCGGGCAATACCCTTGTAAATATCCCGGTGGACGAAATCGAGCCGCACCCCAACAACCCCCGCAAGGACGTCGGGGACGTCTCCGAGCTTGTGGAAAGTATTAAGAAAAACGGCATTATGCAAAATCTGACGGTTATTCCTCACGAGGGCAAATACCGCTGTCTTATCGGGCACAGGCGGCTTGCGGCGGCTAAAATTGCGGGACTGGAGCAAGTCCCCTGCGTTATTGCGGAAAATATTCCTCTTGTGGAGCAGATCGCAATAATGCTTTCGGAAAATATCCAGCGGAACGACTTAACCAAAATAGAACAGCTTGACGGTATGCAGATGATGATTGACTTGGGCGACACAGCCGACGGCATTTCCGAAAAAACGGGTCTGTCGGAATCGACTGTGCGCCGCCGTCTGAAACTGCTTGAATACGGCAGAGACAAAATTGTGCAAGCTTTTGAACAGGGCGCGACTTTCGGCGATTTTGAAAAGCTGAACAGCATATCAGACCCCAAAAAGCGGGAAAAGGTTGCGAAAAAAATAGGTACTGTCAATTTTAACTGGGCGTACGAAAACGCGGTCAGCGAAGAAAAAAGGCAAGCCGCCTTTGAAAAGGCAAAGGAAACGGTGAAATCATACGCGGCGGAAATTACCGAGGACGAGGCGGAACGTCTTGATTTGTGCTACTGCGATAACGTAACGCCGTGGAGAGCCGAAAGTTTTGAAAAACACGCCGACGCCGGCAGTGTGAAATATTTTTGCAATATAGAAGATAAGTTTATTAAGATTTACCGCGAACGCACTCCAGAGGAAATCCAAACCCGCGAGCAAAGGCAAAAAGAAACCGAAACCGCCGCAAAGGAACGCGAACGGGAGAAACAGATACTTTCGGAACTGGATAAACTCACATGCATTGCAACAAGGCTGCGGCGTGATTTTATAAAGAACTGCGATCCGCTTAAGGGCTGTACTTCTCAAAAGGACAAGCTGGAGCGTTACAAATTAATGAGCGGTTTTTTGCTCCGAGCCGCTGTTTTGACCTCTTATGGCAATGAAATTGATTTCGCTGATTTTTTGGATTATATCGGCTTTGACGATACGGAAGATTACGGCAGTATAGAGGAGAAAAATTTGGCAGTAACCGAGCATATTCAAAATTTGCACAATGGCGATATAAAATCAATACTCGCCCTCGTTGCGGCTATGCTCGGAAACAATTACGATATGCGCTATTACGAAACATACGGTTTTAACAGCGGTACTTATAAGCCTTGCCCCGAACTGGATTTTCTGTACGAGGTGCTGACCGCGTTGGGCTATGAGATGTCCGACGAAGAAAAGCAGCTGCAGGACGGTACGCACGAACTTTTTGGGAGGGTTGAAAATGAAACGTGAAAAAATATTCAAAAAAGCCGCCAAATGCGTGGGCATACATATTATTAACAATACATACGCGGACAAAAACGGCGAGGTCCGCGTACGAAACCAATGGGTAAGCCTGGGCGGCGCGGCTTATGTGATTGACTTCCCGCGGGAACTGGACGAAAGCGAAATACTTTATCTTGCGGGGGTAAAGTCAGAAAACGTCTGCGATGGTTTTGTAAAGTTTTTTGACAGTACGGAAACGGGTCTGAATTTGTCGGACTATAACGAGGCGGACATAGCTGTCGACCGCTGTAATTTTACCGTTAACGGCGAGTTCACACTTTTTCGGGCGATAGACAGGAAAATAAAGGACGCAAGCTTTTTTATTGATGCGGAATATCTCGCGCTTATTGACGATGAAAAGGACGTTGACTTTTTCCTGCGTAAAAGCGGCGTGTCAAGTCCTCACATAATTGCAAAAAAGGGGCTTGTGATTATTGCGGTATTTTTGCCGATTAAGTTTGGTGAGTGCAGTTCTTTTCTTGCTGACAATGCTTATGAGGCGTACAGGATTATTTCGAGGGAGGTTAAAAATAATGCAACGTGAAATTTTATTCAGAGGGAAACACTACAAAAAATGGTTGTATGGAGATTTATCAGACTGTACTCCTGTTATATATATCCTTGAAAATATTTGCGGAATACCTTATGAGGTCAATCCTGAAACCATAGGGCAATTTACAGGTTTGCTTGACAAAAACGGCAATAAGGTTTTTGAGGGGGATATTGTTCACGGAAATGTGTTTGGCGATGATTGGATAGGTGTTATAGTTTGGATAGACAGAATAGCCGGTTTCGGTGTGAGATATTCACATCGTTCTGAACCGACGGCGTGGGAAAATTCTTCTATGCTTAGACTTCTTACAAGTTTCCCCACTGACGAGTTCGCTGCTGAAATTATCGGCAACATTTACGACAACCCCGAATTGCTTAATGAGGAGGCTCACATATGAAAAAATTAAAGCAAATAATTTTTCTGCTGACGTGGCTTGCGGTGTTTGCAATTGCGGGAAATCTTGACAGCGGGGAGCTTTCCGAAAAGGCGGCGGTTATTGCTTTGGCGGTAAATTTTATTGTTATGGGCTGGAGCGGGTTTTCGGCGGGTCTTATGACACTGCCCGATAATGGAAAGAGGGTGAAGTAATGGCGCACATATGAAAAAATTAAAGCAAATAATTTTCCTGCTGACGTGGTTTGCGGTGTTTGCAATTGCGGGAAATCTTGACAGCGGAGAGATTTCCGAAAAGGCGGCGGTTATTGCTTTGGCGGTAAATTTTATTGTTATGGCTTGGAGCGGGTTTTCGGCGGGGCTTATGACATTGCCCGATTATAAGGGACGGTAAAATAAAAAACAGCGGCAATGCGGGCAGGCGGAACAGCTTGCCCCTTTGCCGACCGTACACAGATATACTATTATAATAAATTTTTTTAAAGGACGCAAGCGCCTTTTCAGCGTCTTGGTTAAAGGGGTATCTTTTCACAAACTGTAAAAATTTAGGTGATTTTATGAAAATGAAAAAAGATGGCTACTGTAAAAAACAGGTAATTTGCCCAAACGGTATGATTTTTGTAACCAAGTGCCGTATGCCCACTCTCGGCAGCGGCGGCAAGCGTGAGCCGAAACTTGCGCCCTCATCGGAACGACAGCAGCTCAAAAACCTGCGCCGAGCCGCCGAAAAGCTTTATTACCTGATGCTGTCAAATTTTTTCCCGGGGGACTACAACATCGTCCTTACATACCCTGCGGGAAAGGTCCTGTCAACAGCCGAGGCTAAGGCGGTTATTGCGTACTTTGCCGAGCTGTATCGTGCGTACTGCCGCAAAAACGGCTATAAACCCGATTATATCTACAACACCGAGGTGGGAAAGCGGGGCGCGGTGCACCACCACATCATACTCCACAACCACCGCGACCTGGAGGCAATCGAGGAACTTTGGAGCAAGGCAAGCAGCGGCGGGGCGGTACAGTACCGAGGCAAGAGCAAGCTAAACGCCGATTATGACTGGTACGGTTTGGCTATGTACTTTGTTGACCGTACTAAGGGCGGCAAGCTCCCCGACACCCACATCAAGGGCGAACGGCGTTACAACACAAGCCACGGGCTGAAACGTCCCAAGGTTGTGTACGAGTGGATTGACGCCGACAGGTGGAACAAGCCACGTGCGCCCAAGGGCTGGTATGTTGTCCCCGACAGCGTTCGCAGCGGTGCGGACGAGCTTACCGGCGGGAATTTTATCAAGTATCTGATGAGGAGGCTGGATTGATGTCGCGTGAAGTATTAAACGAAGAGGTTACATATGACGGCAGAGTTTGCTTGTCAAAGGAGGAAACTTGGGAGGCTTGGAAGTTGGAATGTATCAAAGACAAAACGCGGACGGCTGTTGCAATGGAGCTGTTTGTGTCGGAGAAAACCCTGCACCGTATGTATCGGCGTTACGGCTTTCCTCCGCCGAAATCAAAGGAGGGAAAACGCTATGCTGAAAGCCTGTCCGTACTGCAAGGGTGTGCACCCGATAGGATATGTATGCCCGAAAAAGCCGTTGGCGAAAAGACAGAATGATATTACCGCCTTCCGAAATACAAAGCAGTGGCAGCGCAAGCGGGAGGAAATCCGCAGGCGGGACGGCTATATGTGCAGGCTGTGCGCTGTAGGATACGGCGGAAAGCCTGTCAAATACAACCCCGAAATATCGGTGCACCACATTGAACCTCTTGCGGAAGTGTGGGAGAAACGTCTTGACGACGGCAATCTTATCAGCCTTTGCTGCTGTCACCATGAGCAAGCGGATAACGGCGAAATTGACAAAGAATTATTGAAAAAACTTGCGGTTTCCGACGTTTTTTCCTCCTCGCGCGCGGCGTTAAAGTAGTCCCCGCCCCATTCGCCGCATTTTCGGTATGTTGACGCGGACACCTACGCCCGCCCTCTGTAAATAATTTTTTCCCAAAATGAGGGGGTTTAATTTTGAGGGTTTTATAAATTTGATTAAAGTGTCCGGTTGGGGGCGGGGGTTTGTGGTATTATGATATTAACGGGGGTGATGTTTATGGCAAGACCGTCTAAGCCTGTAAGTGTGATAATGTCCGAGGGGAAAAGCCACCGCACCAAGGACGAGCTTAAGGCACGCGCCGAGGCGGAAAGCTCCGTATTGAGCGGTGCGCCGCTGACGGAGCGGCAGGAGGTTCGGAAAAATAAAATTGCCCACAAGGAATTCCTGCGGGTGTCTAAACTTATGGCGAGCATCGAAAAGTCGGACGCGCTTTATTCATCCGGGATAAACACGTACTGTATGCTGTATGCGGAGATACGGGAGTTACAGGGCGACATTGCGGAAATATCCGCGCTGGCGGAGCAGACAAGGGAAAAATTTTACGGCATTGCCGACGTTACGGCGGAGGAGCTTGCTGCTTTTACGCGGCAGATAAACAAGCTCCTTTCGCAGAAAACCGCGCTGATGTCCGCTATAGACAGAAAGCGGAGTATGATGCTTGCAATTGACAAGGAAAACGTTATGACTATATCGGCGGCTTTGCGGACTATTCCCAAATCGCCGCAGAAACAGACTAATCCTATTGCGGATTTGTTGGGAGAATTTGACAAATAGAGGATAGCAGTTAGAATTTGCAGGTGTGTGTACGAAAAAGCGGGAGCATGCCAATACAGACTGCTCCCTACAGATGCAATGTTAATTTTACTTATTCGATATTCAGCCGCTCTTTCAAGGCAGACTGCAATACTGCGGAAAAGTTTATATTCGCCTGTTCTGCAGCGGTGTTAAGCCAGGCGGGTATTGTACAGTTCTTGCGGACGGCTTTTGAGCCGTACTTTTCGGCGTAGCTGTCCATATCGAGGACAATTAGATTGGCAAAGCTGTTGTCAAAAATTTCAATGTCTCTTACGTCGGTAGCTTTTGGAGCGTCTTTTCCGTCCTCCAATTCGTCAAGAACCCAGCCTGAGGCGGCGTCTATTGCCATTTCAACGGCGTCGTTAAGGTCGTCTCCCTGCGTAACGCAGCCGGGCAGGTCGGGGAACGATACGCAAAAGCCGTCCTGTTCTTCAAGTGGTTCAAATACTGCGGGGTAGATAAGTTTCACAAAATTACCTCCATTCGTTTTTCGGGACTTTATTTCAATCCTGCTTGTATCATAATTCTTTTTAGAGTTACCGGGTCTACGTCTCCGTTATGCTTGGGAATTGTTACTTTTCCCTTTTTGACGGGGTGTTTGTATTGATTATGCGAGCCGTGACAGCCTACATAATACCAGCCGTCGTCAAGAATTATACGCTCGACTTCCCGAAATTTCAATTATCTCACCTCTTGATAATATTATAGCGCGTATTATGCGTATTGTCAAGAGACTTTCTCGGTAAATATTATATGAAAAATTATGCGTATTATGTGCATAGTACACAAAAACAGCGAATAATGTACAGTTAACAGTTGAAAGTTATTAAATTTAAAGTAAACAGTTACGGTTGACAGAGCAACTGTCAACTATCAACTGTTCACTGTACACTGTTTTGGGGGTGGTAAAATGAAAATAACCGAAGGTCAGGCTGTGAAGTATGCAAAGCAGTGCGTACAGCCCGATAATGACAAAGTTCCCAAATATGTGAAAAAGCAGTGCGCCGCTTGGCTGGAGATTGTTCGCGGCGGGGACGATGAGGCGTACATTGACGAGCAGGTTTACGGGGTTTTGTGCAGTCTTTTAAAGCTTATTATTCACCCCGATTTGGGCAAGCCGATGTATGAGTGCACGGAGCCTTACGCTTGGCTGCTCATAACGGCTGTATTCTGCACCCGTGCGCGGTCTGACAATTCATGGTACTACCGCACGGCTTTGCTTGAAATATGCCGCAAGAATTTCAAGACGTTTTACGCGGGACTTATTTTTATTCTCGGTATGCTTATTATGGGAAAATTCGGGCGGTATTTTTCTGTTGCTCCCGACCTTAAACTTTCCAAAGAATTACAGATTGCCATAAAGAAAATTATAAAATCCTCTCCCGCGCTTAATGATGGCACGATTTTCAAGCTCTTGCGGAGCGAGATACGCTGTCTTACCACTGACAGCGAGTACACGCCACTTGCTTATTCAAACGACAAAATGGACGGTAAGCTGGCAAATATGTTCCTTGCGGACGAGGCGGGGGCAATGGACAATTACCCCATTGAGGCGATGCGATCGTCGCAGGTGAATATGAAAAACAAGCTGGGGATAATTCTTTCCACCCAGTACCCCAATGACGAGAATGCTCTGAAAGACGAAATTGACATTGCGAAAAAGACACTTGACAGAGTGGAAAGCTTTGCGAAAAACAGGCGGTATTTTGCGCTTTTGTTTGAGCCTGACGATTATCTGCTGGTTGACGACCTTTGGCAGACGGACGACCGTGTTATTTACCAGTCAAACCCTGTGGCGGTGACGAGTGCCAACCTTTTTGAGGCTTTATGCGAAAAGCGCACCCTTGCGGTGCTGTATGAAAATATGCGGGAAAATTTCCTTTGCAAGCACTGCAACATACGCTACAAGGGGCTTGGGGTTGTGGGGTATGTTGACATTCTGAAAGTCCGTGAATGCCGCCGCGCCGAGGATTTGGAGTTTTGGCGGGGGCGGCGGGTTTGGCTGGGTCTTGACCTTTCGCTGACGGACGACAACACGTCCCTTGCAATGGTTACGTTTGAGGGGGACTGTCTTTACGCCAAAGTGTGGGGATTTATTCCCGCGGGAAGGATTGAGGAAAAGTCCCAAAGAGAAAATGTCAATTACAGAAAGCTTATTCGGGACGGGGTTTGCTTTGCCTGCGGGGACAATGTTATCGACTACGGTTTTGTGGAACGGTTTGCGCTGTCAATCCCGCAAAAGTATGATGTTGAAGTGGTTCAGCTTGGGTTTGACCGTTACAATGCCCTTTCCACGGTGCAGAAACTGGAGAACGCTCCCGAGCCTATTCAGTGCGTGGAGATTAAGCAGCACTCCAGCGTTCTGCACCGTCCCACAAAGCTGTTAAAGGAAAAAATTCTCACGAAAAAGTTTGCTTATGACGAAAACGAGCTGCTGGAGATAAATTTTGAAAATGCCCGATGCACCGAGGACACAAATTTAAACAAATATGTAAACAAAAAGAAGTCCGAGGGCAAGGTGGACTGTGTGGTTTCGCTTATAAACGCGGTTTTTCTTGCGCAGCTTGAAATGGAAAACCCCTGCTGGGACGCGCAAGTATTTTGACAGTTGATAGTGTAAAGTTACTATAAGCTGTTTTTTTGATAACGCTTGACAAGCGGCGGAATAGGTGATATAATAAACTTAGAGGGAGTGAACCGCTTGGAACAGGCTAAAAAGCGCGGTCATAAAATTATTAAACGCTGCAGCGAGGGAGGAATAGAGTATGCGAAATCTTGATAAACCGATTAAAACGCTTGATGACCGTGTTAAGACAAATGAGGAAATTGCCGAAATGATTAAAAATATGATGAGTACCGACGAAAACGGAAATTCCGAAAAGAAAGAAAAGGCTATATAAAAGCAAATTTAAGCGTTTTGCAGACGACTGCAAAACGCTTTTCTATTAGAGGATAGAGGGGAAACCCTGCTCCGATTTCCAGCCCTTATCTTCTAACTTCCGGCAGAAAACTGTCCGTTCGGGGCGAATTTTTTATGTTAAAATTAATTTAGTGTAAAATTTGCGTAAAGGAGCGGGTAATTTTGAAATTATTCGGAAAAAAGGAAAAACGTGCCGAGACTGCCGAGGTAACGGTTACATATGACGGGGACTTCTTCGCCGCCCTTGTGGGAACGGGGGACACGATTACGCGGCAAAAGGCTTTGGAAATTCCCGCGGTGCAGTTTTGCGTGGAGCTGTTTTCGGGGCTTGTTGCCGCGCTCCCCGTCAAGCTTTACGAGGAGTACGGGGACGGCAAGGTTACGGAGATAAAAAACGACGTCCGCGTCCGCTTGCTGAACGGCGACACCGGGGACACGGTAAACGGCACAATGTTCCGCCGATTATGGGTACACGATTACTTCCTCGGCGGCGGGGCGTATGCTTACATAGAGCGGGATATTTACGGTATGCCCTGCGGACTTTACTATGTGGACGAAAGCAGGCTGACGGTTATTCCCAACGGCAAGGCTATTTTCAAGGACTATTCCGTATCGGTGGACGGTGCGGTTTATCCCAAAAGCGACTTTCTGAAAATTCTGCGTAACAGCAAGGGGAACGGCAGGGGCGCGGGTATTGCATCAGAAAGCGGGACTATGCTGGCGACGGCGTACAACACAATGCTTTATGAAAACAGTGTGGTGAAAAAGGGCGGAAACAAAAAAGGATTTTTCACGTCCCAGAACCAGCAAACCCAAAGCGCGATGCAGTCCATAAAAGAGGCTTGGCGGAAGATGAATTCTTCGGGTAAAGGCGTGGAGGACAATGTTGCGGTGCTTAATGCGGGAATGGATTTCAAAGAGGTTTCCCTGTCCTCAATGGATATGCAGCTTAATCAGAACAAGCAGACCAATTCGGGGGAGATTTGCGGTTTGTTCGGCGTTCCGCCCGTTATGATGTCGGGGAGTGCCTCAGCAGAGGCAAAGGAAAATTTTATTACCGACGCGCTTACCCCTTTGCTTAACACCTTTGAGGCGGCGTTTGATTCCGATTTGCTTTTGGAAAGTGAAAAGGGCAGGCGGTATTTTGCGTTTGATACAAGGGAGCTTACCCGGGGCGACATTCTTAAGCGGTATCAGGCGTACGCCATAGGCAAGAAAAACGGCTTTGTGCAGATAGACGATATACGCAGGCTGGAAGATATGCCGCCGATAAACTTCCCGTATATCAGCCTTGGACTTGCGGACGTGCTGTACAACCCCGAAACCGGCGAGATTTACACGCCCAACACCGATACGGTTATTAACATTCGGGATATGGGGCGTAAAATCGGCGAAGGGGAAAGCGATGTTCCCGAGCAGGTTTCCGACAATTCGGCGGAATTGCGTTTCAATCCTAACCACGACCCGAAAAGCGGGGAGTTTGCAAGCGCGGGGGAAATTCCGGGGAAGGGTTGACAGGCAGTTCGGCAAGTGATATAATTAAAAGGGAAGTTGTTTTGCCAAAAGAAAAATTTATTGAATATTCCCTAAATCCAAATAAATCTCCGAATAAAGCAAAAGCCTTTAAAGAGGCGTTAGGGTATACGTCAGAAAATTATACGGAGCTTATTGATAAAATAAATGATAATATTGATAAATCCGTTATGAAATTAAAAGGCAATAACGGACACGGTGATTTGTATGAGCAAGTAATGAATATCACAGGCGCAAACAATAAAAATGCAAACGTATGCACCGGTTGGATTGCTAAGCCCGACGATAACAATTTGCGATTGACAAGTGTATACGTTACTAAGAAAGAGGTAACTAAATAATGCTTAAATTATACGATAAGGTTTTATTAAAGGACGGGCGAACCGCGCAAATTGTCGATATATTTGACGATTGTTGCATTGCTGACATTGATGTGGACGGCGATTATGATACTGATTTTATTGATATTGACGAAATTGACAAAATTATTGAATAGCTGTTGTAACGCTTGATTGAGGTGATATGTTATATGCTAAATCTTGATAAAAAACAGAGGCAATTTTTAACAGACGAATTTGGTATATCTGAAAGTGATATAGACAATATGACAATTGAAATTTGGAAAGACATACGGTCAAAAGCCTTTGATATTGAGGCTGATTTATTGCCCGATGATGAAAATGAGCCGTGGTCGGAACGCTGCCAATTGGCAGTTTCAATTGTCGATTTAGATTATTCGGGTTTAACAAAATAATTTTTAAAGCGTTTTGCAGTCCGCTGTAAGACGCTTTATTTTTCACCTGTCAACTATACACTGTCAACTATCAACTGTAAAAGTGTCCGTTTCGGGGCACTTTTTTATGTTACAATGTAAATAGGCGGCAGGGTCTGCCGACACATTGCAATTAAGAACGGAGGATAACTTTATGAAAGGAAAATTTAATTCCGCGAAAGCGGAATACCGCGCGGAGGAAATCAAGTCCCTTGAGGAAAAGCGGGGTGCGCTTATTGCGGAAATGGACGGGCTTATCGGCAAAACCAAGGCGGAAGTGAGGGCTTTTACCGAGGAGGAGACAAAAAGAATTTCCGAAATCGAAAAGGAAGTTGAGGGACTTAACGCCGCTGTTGACGCCGAACGCCGCGCCGAGGCTGTCAAGGCGAAAATCAATTTTCAAAAGCAGGAGGAAAAACGGGCGGACGTTCCCGCGGCTGTTCCCCCAAGCGGTGCGGACAGTGAGCATGCCGGCAATGTTACCGAGGCGGAAAAGCGGGCGTTTGCGTCGTTTATTCAGTCGGGCGGTCAGCTCCCTGCCGAGACCCGAGCGGGTGAACAGAATATCACTATGGGAAATAACGGCGCGGTTATTCCCACGTCTATTGCGGATATGATTGTTTCAAAGGTCAATGAGATTTGTCCGATTATGAACGGTGCGACGAAGTTTGCGGTCAAGGGTACGCTTAAAGTTCCCGTATGGGGCAAGACGGAGAACGGTCACGACATTACCGTGGGCTATCAAGAGGAGTTCAAGGACATTACCGCCGACGCGGGCGCGTTCACTTCAATTGACCTCAGTGGGCATCTTATCGGCTCTTTGGTGCTGATAGGCAAGTCGGTTATAAACAACAGTCAAATTGATATTACAAGCTTTGTGGTTTCGGAAATTGCCAAAAAGGTTGCGGAGTTCAACGAAAAGGAGCTGCTTATCGGTACGGAAAACAAAATAGAGGGTGCTCTTGAGACAAAAAACACCCTTACGGCTAACGGGGCGGCGGCTGTTACGGCGGACGAACTTATTGAACTGCAGGCGAAAATCCCCACGGTGTATCAGGCTAACGCTTGCTGGACTATGCACCCCGACACCTTTGTGCACATCAAAAAACTTAAGGACGCCAACGGTCAGTTCCTTATGATGAGCAATACCGGCAATATCACAAACTCGTTCCCCTATGTGCTTTTAGGCAAACCCGTTTATCTTTCGGACAATATGCCGAAACCGGCGGCGGGGGCGAAATCCATTCTTTACGGCGATTACAGCGGCGTGAGCATTAATCTGCGGGAACAGATTGAACTGCAGGTTCTTAACGAAAAATACGCCACACAACACGCTGTGGGCATTGTTGTTTGGTATGAGCTGGACGGCAAGGTTACAGACCACCAGAAACTGGCGGTACTGGTGAATAAGGATACGGCGAGTGCGGCGAAATCGTAATTTTGCAGGGTGCGCGGCAGTGGACTGTCATCGAAAGGCGGGAGCAGAGCTTGTATTGGCACGCCCCCAGCCCTACAGATTGAACAAATTATAGCAAATCTATAAATATACACGCAAATTTTTGTAGGGCGGGGGCTCTGCTCCCGCCTAATACGGCAATTTCCTCAAAAGGCGGGAGCAAGCCCCCGCCCTACAGAGTTGGTTGTTATTTGGGAGGATTGCTATAACCAATTGATTAATACAAAAACAAATCCGCAAGGGAGGATTTAAATGGAGCAGGTAAGGCTTAGCGACGTCGGTCTTGACGATGTGAAAAATTACATACGCGTTACGGACAATGAGGACGACAGGCTTATTGGGGACATTATTTCCGCCGCGAAAGGGTACATTTTTTCCTACACGGGGCTGACACCCGACGAGGCGGACGAAATTCCCGAGGCGGTTATTGCTCTTATGTGCCTTTGCGCGGATATGTATGACGTACGCACCGCCGCGGTCAGCTCCGAAAAGGAAAACCCCATTGTGCGGAATATTCTTAATATGCACCGAAAAAATCTTGTTGTTTAGGCGCGATACGTCCGCGGGACGGGAAACCCGTCCCCCTACAAAAGAGGAAGGTATATGTTATGGTGGACTCAACAAAACTTACGCAGAAGATAACGTTCCAAGTGCAGGACGGCAATACCAAAGAGTGGGAGGACGTCTGCACGGTTTACGCTTATATTGCGGGGCTGAAAAATTCCGAGTACTGGATAAATTTTTTGGGCGGCAACGCGGAGGAGGTTCTGAACGTTTCGGTGCGGTACAAAAAAGTTCTTGCGGAGCTTATTCCGCAGACCTCCCGCATCGTTCACGGCGGGGCGGTGTATGACATTATAAGTCCGCCGGACGATGTGCTTTTCAAGCACACGGAATTGAAATTTCGGGTTAGAAGGCAGATTAGTTAGTTGACCGCTTTGTAGGGCGGGGGCTCTGCTCCCGCCTAATGCGGTAAATTCATCGGAAAGGCGGGAGCAAGCCCCCGCCCTACAGAACAAAAAGGAGTGATGTAATGGAAGATGTGCTTGAATTGCTGAAAGATGTCGGTATTGAAGCGGAAAAGGACGGGTACATAACGCTGCCGCGGGAACACTGCTTTGCGGCTTGGCGGATCGCTCACAGAAAGGCGCAGGGCGCGGACGGTTACGCCCTTTACTGGGACGTTACCTATGAGCTGCGGCTCTGTTACCGCGACGGCAAGACCGCTGACGACCTTAAGCGGGAGAAAATTCTTGAAAAGAAATTTCGGGAACTGGAGGACTTGGAGAGCGATTACGACTATGACGCCAATGACAAGCTGGATATTACCGTTTACAAGTTTACGGGAACGGAGGAATTTTGACAGTATACAGTTGATAGTTGACAGTTGAAAGTTGAAATTTATTAATTTGGAAAGGAGAATGTGTACGGGGGCAGTTTAACTGTCAACTGTACACTATACATTGTTTTATGGCTTACGAACTTAACGAATACACTTTGGGCAGCGGGCATCTTCATGTGGGTGAGGCTGACCTTGACAAGCTGCCGAAAACAACCGCGGAATGGCTGACGTATCTTAACGATTTCTGCAAAAAGGAGAATAATCTTCTGGGCAGGATAAAGGGCGGGGCGTCCGTTGAATATTCCACGGAGAAAACCGAGGATCAGGACGACCTTGGCTATGTGGTGATTGAGGAAATTACCAAAGAAAAGGTTACGCTTAAATCGGGTATGATGACCTGGAACGGCGAGACCCTTGAAACGCTTTGCGCCACGGCGAGGAAAGAAACCGACGAAAACGGCATTACTACGGTAAAGATAGGCGGTCTGGGCAACAGGAACGACAAGGCGTATATTATCTGCTTTGAGCACCACAGTCACAAGCTGAGGGTTGCTATTGTGGGCAAAAATAACGAGGGCTTTACGTTCAGCTTTGAGCAGGACAAGGCTACGGTTATTGACGTGCTTTTCCGCGCGCAGGCTATGGACGGCGAGGGTACGCTTGTTATTCTGCAGGATTTCAGAAAGGCAGCGCCCGAGGTGCTGGAGCAGCTGACAAGCAAGGACACTGCCGCGGAGACGTCCGCAAAAAATAGTTGACAGTTGACAGTTGATAGTTGACAGTTATAGCAAACCAATAAAATAACGTCTTTGTAGGGGCGGGGTCTCCCCGCCCGCAGGGTTAAAGCAGCGTACTGTTACGGCGGGACGGGAAACCCGTCCCCTACGAAGTTTATTGTTGAAAGTTATTAATCGGGAAAGGAGAAAGTGTACGGCGGACGGTTTAACTGTCAACTGTCAACTGTACACTTTACACTGTCATCGTGGTTTATTTAAGCGGAATAACCGTTCCCGT
The DNA here is from genome assembly GCA_023665505.1 of Ruminococcus sp. Classification (GTDB taxonomy): domain Bacteria; phylum Bacillota; class Clostridia; order Oscillospirales; family Ruminococcaceae; genus RGIG8773. Next base: position 7,866 of record JAMPDU010000012.1, on the reverse strand, counting down.
ACAGCTTATGAGCGGGCTTTATAAAATACCCGTATGCACAAAGCGGGTATGGGACGAGCTTAAAGGGTGCAGAACCGACGGGGATTATGAGAGGGCTTGCGGGACGCTTTTGGAGGGCGTTCCGCTGCCTTTATACGAATGCCGCGTGCTGGTGCACAGCTATATCGGCAATATGGAACGGCTTTGGGAAGAGGCGGGGCTGACGATACCCTACTACAAGACGGAGAAGTCACCGAACGATGTGAAGTACACGGTTTACACCGAGCTTGACAAGCTGGTTTCCGATTATGCCAATATGAGCTTATATGAGATTGACGATATTCCTGTAACCGAATACAGGCTTATTTTGCGGGACGCGTTTATTTACAAGCTTTCTCAGACCGAAAAGGGGCGGGAGTATCTTAAAAATGCGTACCGTTTGACACAGACGGAGGCGGACGAGAACTTAGAGGCTAGAGGTTAGAAACTAGAGGTTAGAATTTGCAAGGGCTGCGCCCTTGCCGATTAACGTGCTTTTGGTTTAAATCGGTTTTTTGTGTTTTGCGAGTATGATTTCTATCCTCTATCCTCTATCCTCTAACCTCTAACATCTAGAAGGAGTGAAATTATGAAAATTGAAATAAGAAACGACAGGGTTATTATTGACGGTTATGTGAACGCGGTGGGACGGGACAGCCGTCCGATTATGCCGAAATCGGCGCTGTTCCCGGACAAGTGTGTGGAGCAGGTTGTGCCGGGGGTGTTTAAAAAGTCCCTTGAAAACCGCTCGGAGGTGGACTTGCTTATCAATCACGACAGAAACCGCCGTATCGGCTCGACGAAAAGCGGGGAGCTTTCTCTTAAAGAGGACAGTATCGGCTTGCGGGCGCACGCGGTTATTACTGACCCCGGGGCGATCGAAAAGGCGCGGAACGGAGAGTTTACGGGCTGGTCTTTCGGTATGTATGTCGGCGGCGAGGAGCGGGAGGAACGGGCGGGGGACATTCCCCGCAGGCGGCTGACGGATATTGATTTATTTGAAGTGTCGCTTATTGACCGGGCTATGCAGCCCTGTTACGCGGGCACGCTGGTGGAGTGCCGTGCGGACGGGGAGACGGTTTCGGAGACACGCTCTTTTGAGGACGAGGTTAAAATTGAGAATAACGTTCCTGTTCCCGATTTTTCGGAGTATGAGAAAAGGCTTGCGGATTTGCGGGCGCGGTGTGATATTGCGGACGCGGAGGGGCGGTTGGCGGAACTGCGTTATAATCATAATCACGACCCCTAAAACGGGGAGATTTGAAAAACAGTCAATAATTTTTAAAGCGTTTTGCAGTTGACTGTAAAACGCTTATTTTTTATCGAATATTTAACTGTTACTTGCGTAAACAGGAGGAAAAAAAGTCGATGTCCAAAATAATCTGCTTATCTGTATGGTGCTTGAATTTGAATAAATTCTGACCTTTGACGCCAACTACAACGACCGTTTTTCCTAATGTATTCAAAATATCCATAACGGGAATATAATCTGTATCTCCGCTCATAATTACGGCGGTATCGTAGGCGTTCATAAATCCCTTGGTTATTAAATGCGCGGCAATGTTAATGTCTGTGCCCTTTTCCACCACATAGTATGAGGAGCGGTTATTGATTTCCATTGTCTGATAAGTATACCCCGCAACAGGTCTGGCGGAATGTGTTCCTTCAACAACGGTAAAATAATCTTGGTTTTTCATTCCGTTAATCCAATTGTATGTACTTCCGCGCCTTGTATCCTGCATAAGAAAATCATCGGGTTTAGGAGCAAATAAAAAAGTTTTCACGAGTACATGCTCGGCAGGTAAAAGTTCAACAACCTTTTGAGGAAATAAATTAAAATCCAATTTGGGATTTTCAATTTTATTTGTTTCGGGTAATTCCTTATTCATACTTTTGTAGTAATTATTTTTTGCAATGTCAAAATTCTCAAAATCAATAAATACCATAGCTTTTTGCATATAAATCTCTCCTTATAAAACTATAAGGGACTGCCTGCTCGAAAGCCAAACAGCCCCATACATTTAATACTAATGAACTTTTTCGGTTCATTAATATTATTATACACAAATTATTAAAAAAAGTCAATAGAATAAAAAATTTTTTTATTGTGATATTCAACAAAAAATAAGTGTGTTTTTGTTTATAAATTTCAACTGTACACTATCAACTGTAAACTGTAAAAGTGTCCGTTCGGGGGCACTTTTTTATGCTAAAATTAAATTAGCGAGGGGTGATTGTATGGAACTTGAACGTTTGCCGCAGATAATTGCGGAGGATTTCAGAAAATACACGGCGGAAAAAAGCCGCGAAATCGACAAGGCTGTAAGAAAACGCACGGCGGAGGCTTTGGCTGATGTTTCCGAAAATTCTCCCGTGAGAAAACGGGTCCCGAAATCGGGGGTTATCCGCGTTCACGGGGTTGTTAAGGAAAATATGCAGCCCGGGGCGTACAAAAAAGGCTGGATAAAGTATGTCAGCACGGCGCGGACGGGGCGCACGCAGGGGTACGTCCGCAACAAGACAAATTATCAGCTTGTGCACCTGCTGGAGCTGGGGCACAGGGCGCGGGACGGCGGTGCGGTAAACCCGATCCCACATGTTAATCCCGCCGAGGAAAAGGCACGGGCGGGGCTGGCGGAGGACATAGACAGCATCTTAAGTGAATAGCAAGGCTGATGTTGTAGGGCGGGGGCTTGCTCCCGCCTGATACGGTAATTACGTTGAAAAGGCGGGAGCAAGCCCCCGCCCTACGAATATGAAACAGGTGATTTTATGGCGTCAAAATACGGATATATGGCTACTATCGGCGCGGACACGTCGGGACTGACTTCCGCGCTGCAGACGGTGGACGCGGAGGCAAGGAAGATTTCCTCCGAAATTCGGGACATTAACAAAAATTTGAAGTTTGAGGACGGCGGTACCGTTGCAATGCAGCAGAAGTATGAGCTTTTGCAGCAGGCTATCACGCAGACCTCACAAAAGCTTGAAATGCTGAGGCAGGCGGAGGCTGATGTGAACGCCGCGGCGGCGAACGGGACTATTTCCGAGGCAAATCAGCGTTCCTTTCAGCGGGAGCTTGACAGTACCGCTAACAGGCTTGCACGTTATCAAAGCGAGCTTGAGAGCGTTCGGAGTGCTCTTGACGGGGTGGAAAATTCTGCGGAGGGTACGGCGGAGAGCGTAAAAGGACTTTCGGACGTTGATGTTTCGGGTTTCAGCGGAAAACTAAACGCTGTTGCGACCGCTGCCAAAGCGGGTGCGGCGGCTGTTGCGGCGGTTGGTACTGCTGCGGTTGCTGCGGGTACGGCTATAATTAAAGCAACGTCCGACACGGCGGCATACGCCGACAATATCGACAAGGCAAGTCAAAAGCTGGGCGTTTCTGCCGAGTTTTATCAGGAGTGGGAGGCGGTTTTACAGCACAGCGGCACGTCGATGAGCAGTATGTCCGCGACGTTCAAGACCCTTGCAAACGCGGCGCAGGATATGTCGGCAGACCAACAGGCGGCTTTTGAAAAGCTGGGTATATCCATTAACGACGTGGCAAACCTCTCCACGGAGGATTTGTTTGAGCAGGTTATAAGCGGCTTGCAAAATATGGAAGAGGGTACGGAACGTACAGCAATTGCAACCGACTTGCTGGGGCGCGGCGCAATGGAAATGGGTGCGCTGCTTAATACCTCTGCGGAAGATACGCAGAAAATGATTGATACCGTCCACGATTTGGGCGGCGTTATGAGCGACGAGGCAATTAAAGCGGGGGCGGCTTTTCAGGACAGTTTGCAAGACCTCAAAACCTCGCTTAGCGGCTTGAAAAACAACCTTGCCGCCGAATTCCTCCCGGCAATGGTTGAGGCTATGGACGGCTTGGCTGCTGTTTTCAGCGGCGACAGCAGCGGTATTGAAAAGGCAAAAGAGGGCATACAGAATTTTATTGACGAATTAAGCGAGGAATTGCCGGTCGTGGCAGATTTCGGCGGCGAAATCATTACCGCACTGCTGGAGGGCATAAGCGACAATTTAGGCGGAATTACGGGCGTTGCCGTTGACATTATCGGCGAGCTTGTAACGAAAATTATAAACCTTGCTCCGACGCTTGTTGACAGCGCGGTGGAGATAATAAATCAGCTTTTTGAATTTTTGGACGAAAACGCTTATGTTATTGCCGACGGCGCGGTGTCTATTATAACATCGCTTGTGAACGGCATATCGGATTTATTGCCAAAACTTATTCCGACGGCTGTGGAAATAATTAAACAAATAGCGTTAGGCATTACAGACAACACGGGCGAGCTTGTGGCGGCGGCGTTACAGCTTGTTATCTCTCTCGGAACGGGGCTTATATCGGCTTTGCCGCAGCTTTATGAGGCGGCGGTTGAGCTGCCTATTGCTATCGCCAAGAGCCTTATAGACTTCGATTGGGCAAGTGTTGCCAAACAGACAATGAACGGCATTGTGGACGCTTTTGACAACGCGGGAAAGCAGTTTCAGGTGTGGCTTGACAACACATTCAGCGGCGGAACTGTTTACGGCGGCGACGTTGCTAACGTTGGCAGCGTGGAATGGATTGAAGATACTCGGAAAAACATAGACAGTATGTTTGCCGATACGGTCGCGGCAAGAGAAACGGCTGCGGAGACTTTAAGCGAACCGCTTACCGCGTCCGTTGAGATTAACGTAAGCGAGGGAAACGGCGGTGAAAACCCTGCGGAGACCCTTGGGGAGACGGTGGAGGAATATGAGGAACGGCTGCAGAATTACCTTAATATTCTTACAGACGGGGTAGACAAGGGCAATATTGACACGGACAAGTACTTCTCAATGCTTGAAAACAGGCTGAAAGCCGACGGAAACACGCAGTCGGAGCTTTACAAGCAGCAGCTTAAGCGGGTCGAGGACTACAACAAGAAAAAGCAGGAAGAGGCGGAAAAGGCTGCCGAAAAGGAGCAGAAAGCCGAGGAAAAACGTCAGAAAGAGGCGCAAAAGGCTTTGGAGGACGCGGAGAAAGAGCGGGTTAACGCCATAAAAGCCTCTTGGGACAGGATTACCGCTATGCACGATCGGGGCGAGATTGACGATGAGGCGGAATACAAGGCTAAGGCGCAGATTGTGAAAGAGTACTGCGATGAAAATGAAAGTACTTGGGACAGCTACTATAAGTGGCTGTATGATTATTCCGCGAAAAAGGAAAAGGAAATTGCCAAAGAGCGGCTGGAGGCTTGGGAGGACAGTTCAAAAGAGCTGACCGACACGCTGGCGAAGTCCTACTCGGATTTGAAAAAGCAAAAAGAGCAGGTTAAAAAGGATTTGGAGAGTATCAGCCTTGCGGAGACGGTTAAGGACAAGGACGGGAACGAAATTCTCGGCATTAAGGACTTAAAGGACGAAATAAAGAAAATTGACGATCTGAAAGCCGCTCGGGACAGGCTGAAAGAAACGGGTATAAGCGACACGCTACTTGCGGAGATTGACAGTATGAGCTTTGAGGACGGAAGTCGGCAGGCGTATATCGACGAGCTTTTAAAGCTCCCGGAGGATAAATTGCAGGCGTACTACGCCGACTGGGAGGATTTGCAGAAAACCCGTGAAGAGTATGCGAATGATACGATTGCGGATCAGCTGGACGAGCTTAACAAGGATACCCTTGACGGGGTCAAGGAGATTTTCGGGGATATGCCCGCGGAGGCTTACGACGAGGGCGTGGAGACGGCGCGGCAGTATTTGCAGGGCATTATTGACAATATGGACGGGCTTGGCAATTCCGCGGCGGTTTCAAATATTCTTAACACCGCCGACGCGGCGGCGACGGTTAAAAACCCCGAGGCAAACGTACTGCAGAAAATGATTGCGGGCGGGAAACTGATTTCGTCAAGCACGCCCATTAATATTAATCTCAATGACAATAAGTACATAAAAACTACCATTGAGAATTTGATTAACAGCGGCAAGAGGACGGGCGGAAACGCATTTTACAGTTGACAGTTGATAGTTGACAGTTGTTTATTAACTGTCAACTGTACACTATACACTGTACACTACACCGTAAGGAGGGTGTTTATGGATAATTATGTTCTTAGACCCGGGGAGGTTTTAAACGGGGGGTATACGGTTTACATAGGCGGGTTTACTTTGCGTATAATCGGCGGGTATGAGGCGGCTTGGGAAAACGTGTACACGCAGAATAATTTTACCGACTATAAGGGGGACGAGCACAAAAAACTTGCGGGAAAGAGGTTTTCGCTTAAGCTGACGACGGGGGCGGTTATTCCCGAGGACAAGGACGCGCTTATCCGGGAGCTTAAGCAGGATTATTTTTTGGTGAGCTGTCCCGATTTTGAGGGGTACTGCTACTGCGACAGCATTCCCGCCGTGCTTGAACAGGCAAATTTTAACGGCACGCGGTACAAGCTGACTTTTACGCTTATTGCAAGAGAGCTTATAAATCCCAACGGAGGTGGTCTTTAGCTGGGATTTGGGAATAGGCGCGCCGGTGGGGAATATTCGGTTCAGCTGGAGCGCGGCGGGAATGGGGGTTTCGGGGCGGTGTCCCGTACAGCTTGAATTCGACATTTTCGACCCCTCGGACAGGCTTATTGACAGTTTGGCAAGTCCGGACTATTCGGTAAGGGTTAAGTGCCCCGAGCTGGAAATCGAGGCGGGGAGCTATTTTATTGACAGCCGTTCGGTTTCCGGGGGCGTTTGCCATGTGGTGTGCTATGACAGACTAAGCCGGGCGGACGCGTCCTTTACCACAAACCACAACTGGAAAAAAGAGCCGACGATGAAGTGCGGCGCGGTGCTTTCGGACATATGCAAAATATGCGGGTTCGAGGGCGTGTACGGCGCGACTTTTGACTATGTGACGTTTAAGCAGGAGGACGTGAGCGGGAAAACCTGCGGGGAACTGCTGGATATGATTTCAGCGGTTTTTGTGGGAATTTTCGTGTGTTTTGGGCAGTCCCTCAGCTTTGTCCCTTTGGGCGGGGCGAGCGGTACGTCCGTGGGCTGTTACGCCAACACGGAAATTGAGTATCAAGGCAAAACGGCGGTGCAGGGTTTGGTGATGAAAAACAGTACCACCGGGGCGGTGTACTCTTACGGGTCGACAAACGGGAACGGGTATGTGGTGCAGGTTGAGAGCGGGCTTGTTACCGCGTTTTTGGCGCAGATTGCCTGGCAGAGGCTTTCGGATCAGAAGTACACATACACCGCTTGGAACTGCGAAAAGGCGGAAATTACGGCAAACAAGTTTACTTTCGCGGGTCCTTTGCAGTTTACGCCAAACGGCGGGGCGTCCGACAGCTTGGGGGATATACTGTTCCCGCGGCAAGTGGAGTACGCCGTTGACAGCACGGGGATTTATTTTTCGGGCGGCTGTCCCCCGGTGGACGAATGGAATTACAAGTCAAAACTTGAGCGGGAGAAAATCGGGATTGGCAAGGCGGTGGGGAATACAAGTATTTCCGAGGGCGGTCGGGTCAATTTTATTAATTTGAATTTGGAAACGGAGTGATTTTTTTGGTACGGAGCTTTGAGTTCGGCGAAAATGAAAACCCAAATTTTATTGATATGTGCGTTTTTGAGGAGGAAAATCCCGAGGCGGAGGAAACTGAGAGCGGGGACGAAAATTCGGAGACGGAGGAAGTTCCCGCGGCTGTCGAAAAAGAGGGAGTTTACATCAAGGGGCGGGACGTTATCGTTCTTGACGCGCCCGAAATCCGTTTTCCGAAAACCGCCCCGCTTGACACCGAAAAGCGGGAGCTGTACGAAATACTTAACGAGCTTTTTCAAGACGGTTCGGGAGGAGGTGATGTTTATCAAGTCAGCGGCGGCGAGGACGGCATAACC
>JAMPDU010000129.1 GCA_023665505.1 Ruminococcus sp. | reverse complement strand
ATGAAAACCCCGCCTTATGTAGATGTGACGGAGCACCCCGCCGCCGTTTTCCTCGTTATAGGCGGGAATTTTTTTCTCCTCCGCAAGCCGCAGGCATTCCGCCGTAATTTCGCCGAAAATCCTCGGCTGTAGGCGGCACTCGGTGAACGGTACAACCCTGTGGCTGCGCTTTGAGTAAAACCCGCAAATCAGCCTGCCGTCACACTCGGCAACGGGGTACTGCGCCTTGTTGCGGTAGAAATCTTCCTCGCCGCCGCAAATCTCCTCAAAGGGTACATCGCCAAAGCCGCCAAGGCGCAAAAAAGCGTCCCGCACAAGCTTGTCCTTGACGGCAAGCTCGGCGGAATAGCTCATATGGCGGAACGTGCAGCCGCCGCATTTTCCCGACACGGGGCAGTTGCTCTCGGCGCGGTGGGGCGAGGGCGTGATAATCCTATCGACAATGCCGTAGGCGTAGGTTTTCGCAACCTTGACAATTTTGCAGGAAATCACGTCCCCAACGGCGGTCAGCGGTACGAATACCGCCATACCCTCCGCAGTCCGCCCAACGCCGTTTCCCTCGGCGGTCATGCCCGTTATTTCGATTGTGCAAAGCTCGTTTTTTTTCATTTTTATAGCTTTTCTCCGCACTTGGTGCAGTACGCGCTGTCGGCGGCGTTCTCCGTCTCGCAGAATTTGCAGACCTTGGTTTTCTTAACGTTTACGGCGGCGTCCGCCTCGTCCAGCTTGCCCTTAAGCTCCTTAATCTCGGCGATGACCTTTTTCATTTCGCCCGTCCTGTCGTCACCCTCCTCGTGCATATCGTAGCAAATCTGACCCAGTTTGCAGTAGGCGTCCTTGATTTTCACCCTAAGCTGACTGCGGTCGAGCTGCGTTTTGGAGTAGTCGATAGCCTCCCCAACCTTAGCGGCAGCCTTGTCGCAAACGTCCTTTGCGCCCGATACCAGATTGTCAAAATTGAAACTCATAGTAATTTCCTCCCAAAAAATAATTTATTATAAGCAAGAAAAAAATTTCTCCCGCTTGTAACCTTTGTTAATTTTTTAACACAAATGTTCCACGTGAAACATTTTCGTTAAGGTTTTAACAATATATTTTACCGTACTAAAATGTACGCCAAAATTTACCGTAAATTTTTTCACGTTTTTAACCGATTTTTTGCAAAAATTCTTGCCTCTTGCCTCAAAATTTCTTGCATCTTATAGCACAATTGTTTCACGTGAAACATTTTCGTTAAGGTTTTAACAATATATTTTACCGCACTAATATGGCAACCTGTAAAATAATATCTTTGTAGGGGCGGGGTTTTCCCGCCCGCAGGGTTAAATACAGCGTACTGTTGCGGCGGGACGGGAAACCCGTCCCCTACGAAATTTGTGCATATGTTCAGAGGGTGTTATATTTTCGGTACAATTGTTTCATGCGAAAGATTTTCGTTAAATATTTAACAATATGTTTTATTGTGATAAAATGTATGTCAGAATTTATCGTACACCACAATTTCCTCCAAAGGACGGAATTGACCGTGCAGGGGAGACGGCTCGCAGTCCTCGGCGGGATAGCCCATTACAAGCAAAGCCACGGGCTTGATATTTTCGGGAATTTCAAACTCGCACCGCACCGCCTCGGGAATAAAGTGCATAACCCAAGTCGTGCCCACGCCCAATTCCGCCGCCGCAAGCATCATATGGGTTGCAACGATACACGCGTCGGAAACGCCGCAGTTTTTCCCGTCGTACTTCCGCACCCAGCACTCGTCCTTGTTGTAGCACACAAGCATCGCCGTGGGCGCGTCAAAGTGGCATTTTGTGCACTTTCTCAGCCGCTGAATACTCTCCTCGCTGTTTATCACAAGCACCCGCTGGGGTTGATAGTTGCACCCCGTGGGCGCGACGTACCCAGCCTGTAAGATTTTGTCAATAATTTCCTGTTCCAAACGCTTGCCCGTGAATTTTCTCACGGAGTAACGGTTTTTGGCAAGGTCTAAAAAGTTTTCCATTTTTATCAACCTTTCATTTTATAATAAACCAATAAAATAACACATTTTGTAGGGCGGGGGCTCTGCTCCCGCCTAACACGGCAATTTCTGTAAAAGGCGGGAGCAAGCCCCCGCCCTACAGCAAATTTTTTCGCGGGTATAATTATTATTTTGTAGGATTGCTATAAATATTTTGAAAAAACTCAAAAATCCCGTCCTTTTTCGCAATCATCTTGTCGTACCGCGAAATGTACTCATAGGGGAATTTGTAGTTGAAAAGCCGCACAATTTTCCCGGTGTCGGGGTTCACGAGCTTTGTGGAGCCGCCCGCCCCCGCCGCGAGAATGGTCTGTGCCTCCTCCATTATGTAGATGTTGTAAAGGCACTCGTACCCCGCTTTGGCGAAACCGACATTTTCCAGATTTTGGGCGGTGTTTTTCTGCCGATAGAGGTAGTAGGGGACGTACCCCGTATCAAGCAGCTTTTTCTGCCCTAAATCAACCATTTCGCCGATTTGGTCGCCTATATTTTTTTCCTCCTCGGAGAAAAGTTTTGAGGATCGTTTCACCGTCAGCGTGTGTACCGTTATGCTTTCGGGGTCGAGTTGGCAGAGCGTTTCGACGGTGTGCGCGAACCCCTCGGGGGTATCCGTGGGTAGCCCCGCGATGGTGTCCATGTTAATATTGCGGAAACCAAGCCGCCGCGCCGCCTTGAACGCCGTAACAACGTCCTCCGCGGTGTGCCGCCTGCCTATGGCTTTAAGTACGCTGTCGCACATTGTCTGGGGGTTTACCGAAATCCTTGTCGCGCCGAAATCGCGGATAATTTCAAGTTTTTTTTCGGTAATCGTATCGGAACGCCCTGCCTCTACAGTATATTCACGAATTTTTGAAATGTCAAAGTTTTTTTTCACGGCGGACATAACCGCCTCCAGCTGTTCCGCCGAAAGAGCCGTGGGAGTGCCCCCGCCGATGTAAATTGTGTCGAGGCGCAGGTCAAGCTCACGGGCGATTTGGGCGGTCTGACCGATTTCCTCGCAGAGCTTTTTTACGTAGTCGGGGAGGAGCTTTTTCGCGCCCGTACTCTCGATGGAATGGCTGACGAACGAGCAGTAGCTGCACCTTGACGGGCAGAACGGTACGGAAATGTACAGCGAGTAGGAACGCCTGTCAAGGGCTTTCAGCGGCGCGGTTTGGGCGGCGGCGGTTTGGTAGGCAAGTTCCAGCTTTTGGTCGGAGACGTAGTAGTCCCTTTTGAGAATGTCAAAAATTTCCTCTTTGGTTTTTTCCTCGGCAAGCAAGCCGTTCACCTTTTTCACGGGGCGAATTCCCGTGAGACAGCCCCAAGCGGGGGTAATTCCCGTGAGCCTGTTCAGTGCGCGGTATAACATTCTGCAAAGTTCCGTCTCGTCGGACTTGTCGGAGAAATCTCCCGTCCGTTTGAGGATTTCCCCCTCGCCCTTTCCGTTAAGGCTGACCCGCACGGAAAGCAGGTAATCTTCCCCCGAGCGCACCCGCTCAACCGCGCAGAAGTCGCCCTCCTCCGCGGTTTCCTCAAAAAGGAAATTGAAAGTCACGAGGGGCATAAAAAGTTTCATAACCGCCTCGATTTCGTATTTAAAAGTGTTGCCTGTAAAACAAATAGTCATTGAAAAATCCTCTTTTGACAGTAATAAAACAGCGGAAAATATTCTATCCTCTATCTTCTGTTTTCTATCCTCTAAAAAGCAAACATATTTCCCCCAATATAAGGGTTGTGATTTTTCTCGCGGCTTAATGTGGTTTCGTCGCCGTGCCCCGCAAAAATGCGGTAGTCCGTCTCAATTTCGGTGAGCTTTTTCAGGCTTTCGGAAAGTACCCGGTAATCCCCGTCAACCATATCCGTCCTGCCTATGGAGTCGCGGAAAAGCGTGTCGCCGCTGAACATCACGTCCTCAACGGTATAGCAGACGCAGCCGCTTGTGTGCCCCGGGGTGTGCATTACCTTAAATTCAAGCTCGTCCTGCTTGATGATGTCGCCGTCGCTGACGGGAATTGCCTTATCATAGTGCCTCACGGGCGCGTCGAGGTACGCGGCGAAGTACTCGGAGAGATTGCCGCGGCTGTCCGTCAGCTTGGGGGCGTCGAATTTGTGAATGTAAACATCCGCGCCCGTTTTTTCCGCAACCTCCGCCAACGCCTCGATATGGTCGCAGTGCCCGTGGGTAAGCAGGATTTTTTTCAGTACCGCCCCGTGTTCTTTCAAATCGTCAAGAATTTTTTCCGCGCCCTTGGGACAGTCTATCATAACGGCGTTTCTCTCATCTGTTACCATAATATAACAATTTGTGGCAAAAGCGTCCATAGCCTGCAATTTAATTATTTTCATAAAAATTTCCTTTCAAAATTGGCATTATTTTCCTGTACGCTCAACGCTGATGACGTTCGGCAGCTTTTTCAGCTTTGCGGTAATGGTGTTAAGCTGGGTAATTCCCGCGGTGGTTATGGTTACAAAAAGGCTGCTGTTGCCGTTTTTAAGCTCCTTGACGGAGATGCCCGTGACGGGTATGTGCTGTTCCGCCAAGGCTTTGGAAACTTCTGCCAAAACCTGTATGCTCTCGCTTGCCACGATGTCTAAGGTGACTTTGTAAATCGGCGATGAGTTCGCCGCCGAACCCTCTTCCCAGTGAGCCTCAAGCCAGCGTTCCGGCTCGCTGCCCGACTTGACGGCGTTGACATAGTTCAGGCAGTCCTTTTTGTGTATGGAAATGCCGTGCCCGCGGGTGACAAAGCCAATAATTTCGTCCCCGGGCAAAGGTCCGCAGCACTGGGCAAGTTTGACCAGGACGTTCTCCTGACCGTCCACAACAATGCCCCCCGTGTTCTTTTTCGGGGTGAAGGTTTTCACGGACGCCTCGTTCCGCTCGTAGAATTTTACGTACTTGTCCTTAAGCCGCTGCATCATGCGGGAAAGGATTACCCCGCCGTAGCCTATCGCCGCGTAGAAGTCGTCCAAGGTGGTGCAGTTGTGCCGTTTCATGTCGTCCGACAGGAAAAACGGCAGGTCCTCGTCGGGGACGCGGATAAAGTTACGCTTGAACTCTCTTTCAAGCTCTTCTTTGCCCTTGATAATATTTTCCTCACGCCGCTCTTTTTTGAACCAAGAGCGTATTTTGGACTTCGCCTCGTTGGTCTTGCAGATGTCAAGCCAAGCCCTGTTGGGACCGTGGTCGGGGTCTTTGGAGGTGAGAATTTCCACAATTTCCCCAGTGGTGAGCTGATAGTCGAGGGAGACGAGCTTGCCGTCCACCTTTGCGCCTTTCATTTTGTTGCCAACCTCGGTGTGAATGGCGTAGGCGAAGTCGATTATGGTCGCGCCGCTGGGGAGGGTTATCATGTCGCCCTTTGGCGTAAAGGCGAAGGTTTCCTCGGGGGCGAGGTCGCTTTTTATGGTGCGGACTATCTCCTCAACGTCGTCGGTTTCCTGCTGCGCCTCGATTATGTGGCGTATCCAAGCGAGGCGGTTTTCCAGCTTGTCCTTGCCGTTTATGCCCTCTTTGTACTTCCAGTGGGCGGCGATGCCGAACTCGGCGGTGTGGTGCATGTCCCAAGTCCTGATTTGTACCTCAAAGGGCACGCCCTCGCGCCCGATAACGGTGGTGTGGAGGGATTGGTACATATTGGATTTGGGGGTGGCGATATAGTCCTTGAAACGGTTCGGTATCGGCTTGAACATATCGTGGATAATGCCCAGGGAGTTATAGCACTCGGGTACGGTGTCAACGATTATGCGCACCGCGTAAATGTCGTAAATCTCGTCGATGCCCTTGTTGTGTATAAACGACTTTTTGTAGATGCCGTACACCGACTTTACCCGCCCGTCGATTTGGGGAGGTTTGGAAAAATCTTCCTCGGCAAAGCGTTCCGAAATCTGCTTTTTTATGGACTCGATAAACGCCTCCCGCCTGTCGCTGCGCAGGCTCATCATATGCTCGATTTCGCCGTAGGCGTAAGGGTCGAGGTAGCGGAAAGCCAAGTCCTCGATTTCCTCTTTAATGGTGCGCATACCGAGGCGGTGGGCGATGGGGGCGTATATGTTCATGGTCTCCAGCGCGGTGTTCCGCTGCTTGTGGGCGGGGCGGTAGTGCAAAGTCCGCATATTGTGGAGGCGGTCGCAGAGTTTGATGATGATTACCCGAATGTCCTGAGACATGGCAAGGAGGATTTTACGCACGTTTTCCGCTTGCTGCTCTTCTTTGGTAAAAAGAGGAATTTTTCCCAGTTTTGTAACGCCGTCCACAAGCATAGCCACGTCCTGCCCAAAGCCTTTTTTCACCTCTTCGAGGGTAACGTCGGTGTCCTCCACAACGTCGTGGAGCATTGCCGCGCAAATGGTGTCGGTGTCCATACCAAGCTCGAGCAGGATAAAGGAAACCGCCAGCGGGTGGGTGATGTAGGGTTCGCCCGAGGAGCGGTACTGGTTGGCGTGAGCCTTTGCCGCAAACTCATAGGCGGAGATGATTTTGCTGAGGTCGTACTGTTTTTCGTCGTTTAGAATTTTTTGGATAAGGGCGTCGATTGTGTAAACGGTTTCGGGTTTGTTTAACATAGGGAAGTCCTCCTTTCGCGGATTTTATTTTGCGGCTAACGCCCGAAGTCCCTTTAAAATTTCCGAGGTTTCGAGGTCGGCTTTTTGGGCGACGGCTTTGCACATTGCCGTTTCGTTATAGGAATTTATTTCCAGCAAGCCCAGTTCCCAAAAAATGTCAAGGGCAAGGCGGAATTTACAGTAATTTATACTTTCGGACTGCGCCGCGAAGTACAGGCTGTCAAAGTCCGCGGGGGCGTTTTTCTGCACGGCGCGGTACACCGCAGCCAAATCCTCACGGGTTGGGACAATGCGGGGAATAAGCCGTTCCTCCGCCCCCTCGCCCCGCTTGTAACGCTCGTAGGCGTCCTTTGCGGCGAAGTATTGATTTTGCTGTACGCCGCTTTTTCGGTGGTCGGCAATGCGGATATTTACCGAGGTCTGACCGTTGTATGTATTCAGGGTCGGCACGGCGAGCAGGTCAATCATATCCCCGTCGCGGTAGGGGACGTCGGCGGTTTTCACCCCGAACATCAAGCCGTACACGCCCACGCTGCCGTAAGTCAGCTTTAGCTTTGTGTGCGCCCCGCCGCTTAGGGGGACGACTTCCAGCACCCGCACGCCGGGCATTGCGAACAGGGGAGAGGGGTTTCCCTCGCCGCAGGGTTCGAGGGTTTCAAGGGAGCGGACGCTTTCAACGGTCAGTTCCGCGGGCTGTAAAATTTTGTCGGCGTGTATTTCACGCATGGGCATTATTGGGAATTCCTCTTTGGCGTACCGCTGCAATGCTTGGTTAAAATTGTCTATATTTTCCTTTTTCAGGGAAAATCCTCCCGCGCCGCTGTGTCCGCCGAATTTTGTAAGATGTTCGGCACACGCCGTCAGCGCCTTGTGTATGGAAAAACCTTCCACCGAGCGGGCAGATCCCCGTGCGAAGTCGCCGTCGTCGGAAAGAATGAAAACCGGCTTGCCGAAACGTTCAACTATCTTTGAGGCGACGATGCCGATAACGCCGTGGTGCCAGCCCTCGCCGTACAGGAAAATTATCCGTTTGTACAGAATTTCGGGGTTTTCGTTGATGTGCGCCTCGATGACGGACATGATTTCGTTTTCCGTTTTTTTCCTTTCGTTGTTTAAAGCGTTGAGACGGTTCGCCATTTCCTCGGCGGAATTTTCGTCCTCGCAAAGGAGAAGTTCCACCGCGTCCCTTGCCGAGCCGAAACGCCCGCTTGCGTTAAGCCGAGGGGCAAGGGAGAACGCCGCCGTTACGGAAGATATTGGGGGTTTCACCGAGGCAACCGCCATAAGGGCTTTAAGTCCCGCATTTTCGGTGTTTTCAAGGTAATGCAGACCTTGGCGGGCAATCTCGCGGTTTTCGCCTTTCAGGGGCACAATGTCCGCAATGGTGGCAATCGCCGCAAGGTCGGAAAACTGCTCCATAGTCGCGGAGCAATCGCCGCCGTCCATAGCCGCGATGAGCTTTAACGCCACGCCGCAGCCGCACAAGTCCTTGAAAGGGGAGAGGTCGTCCGCGCGGTGAGGGTCAACCACGGCAGCCGCGTCGGGGAGGACTTCTCCGGGCTTGTGGTGGTCGGTGATGACAAGCTCCACACCCAGTTCCTTGGCAAGTTCAGCCTCGGCAACTGCGGAAATGCCGTTGTCAACGGTGATAATAAGCTCCGCGCCCTCGTCGGCGAGCCGCCTTAAAGCGTCGGCGCAAAGCCCGTACCCCTCGCTCCGCCGATTAATATAGTAGGACGCGTCCGCGCCCATGCACTCCAGATATGAGTACAGCAGGGCGGTTGCGGTAATTCCGTCGCAGTCGTAATCGCCGTAAACGCAGATTTTTTTGCCCTCGTCCATAGCCGCCGTAATTATATTGGCAGCATTTTCCATATCCTTAATAAGAAAGGGGTCTGAGAGGGCGTTTCCGTTTTCGCCTTGGTTGAAAAATTCCAGCGCCTTGTCCATTGCGTCGATACCGCGGGAAACCAACACCCCCGCGCAAATTTCGGTAAGTCCGCCCTGTGAGGTAAGTACAGCCACGGCTTTTTGGTCGGGCTTGCCGACAGTCCATTTTTTCATAAGTAACAGTTCTCCATTTTTAGTATAACTTCTATTATACCATATTAATGTATAAATAATCAATACTAAGAGTAAATATTTTGCCGATTTTTAAAAATATTTTTTGGACGGTTTGTACAGTACTACAAAAATTTTCAAGAAAGT
>JAMPDU010000128.1 GCA_023665505.1 Ruminococcus sp. | reverse complement strand
CTCAACGTCAGCGACACCGACAGGACGTTTGATAACCTCATAAATGTGTTTTACACACAGGCTTTGCAGATACTTTGCAGCCTTGCGGATTCAAACACTGGCGGGCGTTTGAAAGTGCCTGTTAGGATTATTATGGACGACTTTGCGGCGAGTGGGAATATTCCGGATTTTGACAAGATTATCTCAACAATTCGTTCGCGCGACATCTCCGTGAGCCTCATTTTGCAGAGTATGACACAGCTTGATAGCATGTATTCTCACGCCGAGGCTACCACAATTGTCAACAATTGCGACCATATAATTTATCTTGGTTCGCAGGACTTGAAAACTGCCGAATTTATCGGGAACAGGATTTTCAAAACGCCCGATGAAGTTCTTTGTATTCCGAGAGATAAAGCTGTTGTCATTACCACCGGTGAAAAGGCGGTTATTGCTGAGAAAATCAAGCCTTACAGTACGCTGAAATAACCCTGTTTTAACTGTTACACTTCACGGTGCGGCAGTTTTTTCTCACAAAATATTTTAACAACTGCATTGAAAAAATCAGCTGTAATGATTAGTGATGTTCCATAAAAACAAGTCTGCGGAACATTATAATTTTGTGAACTATTTTTGGAAGAAATTAGGCGAATTAGTTCAAATTCGACAAATCGTCGGTTGATTTTTTGTTAAAAGTATGG
Organism: Ruminococcus sp.; assembly: GCA_023665505.1. GTDB lineage: Bacteria > Bacillota > Clostridia > Oscillospirales > Ruminococcaceae > RGIG8773. The sequence goes on along the minus strand of JAMPDU010000128.1, from coordinate 8,144 downwards.
TATAATGTATATACAGACAATCAAATCACATTGAAAATGAGCGACAAAATATGTCCTCATATCTTTGCTTTTGACTTTTAAACCGACATACTTTTTGTAACAAAAATATACAGGGGTATGTCATAAAATCTACAAATATCAGAAGGAGAGATATTTTTATGGCAACCGTCAGAAAGCGGGGAAACTCTTATCAGATAAGGGTTTCCTGCGGCTATGATACCAAAGGCAATCACAAAGAACAAGCTATGACTTGGAAACCCGAACCGGGTATGACCGAGCGGCAAATTCAAAAAGAACTCAACCGTGTAACAGTCAAATTTGAGGAAAGCTGTATGCGGGGTTTTCGTACTTCCGCAATCAAGTTTGAAGAACTCGCCGAGGAATGGTTTGAGGAATATGCCCACCTCAATTTACGCAGTACCACTTATGAACGTATGCGGCAGCTTACCAAACGGGTTTACCCCGCTATAGGACATCTGCGGATTGATAAAATAACGGGGCGTCAGCTGCAGGCGTTTATAAATTCTCTTGCAAAAGAGGGCGCGAATGAAAAAACAGGCGCACCGCTTGCCGCAAAAACAATTCGGCACAACCTCAGTTTTATTTCGGACGTTTTTTCGTACGCGGTCAAAATGGACTTGGTTTCCGACAATCCCTGCTCCAAAGTTACCATACCAAAGGGCGAGGTCAAGGAAAAACAAATCTATTCGCAGGAAGAAATGAATTTGCTGCTGACTAAAATTGCAGACGAACCAATTAAGTACCGAGCGTTTTTCTACCTTATTGCTTACAGCGGATTTAGGCGGAGCGAAATGTTGGGTCTTGAGTGGAAAGATGTTGATTTTGGAAACAACATAATCAGCGTTCGGCGGACTTCAAACTACACTGCCGAAAGAGGTACATACACCGACACCACCAAAACCAAACGTTCACAGCGCACGCTGAAAATTTCGCCGTACATTATGGACTTGCTCCGAGAACTCAAATCCGAGCAGGATAAAGAGGCTTTGCAGCTTGGCGATAAGTGGGTGGAAACCGACCGCCTGTTCACAAAATGGAACGGCGAGGAGATGAACAACCAAACGCCCTATGGCTGGCTGAAAGACTTTTGCGAGAAAAACGACCTGCCGTTTTACGGTCTGCACAGCTTTCGGCACTTTGCCGCAAGCTCGCTTATCTCTGCGGGACTTGACGTCACCACTGTTTCGGGCGCTTTAGGACACTGCAACAGCGGAACAACTGTAATCACCCCATATGGACACACCCACCCAAAGCAGCTATATTTCGATAACAACAGTGTTGCCGCCAGTTTTAGCGGCAACACTGTTTTCATACCAAATAACCTAATTTCAAAGCAAATGACAATAAACCGCCTTTAATACCGCAAAATAATTTTCATTTTAACATTTCTCTAACAATTCTCAAACATTTCACAAACATTCCGAGGTTAGAATGTATACAACAGATGTGAAAAACGTCTGAAAAAATTTAAACGGAGGAATTTGCAATGAAAAAAGAAAATTTCGTTACCCTTATAATGGCGGTTGTGGGCGGACTTATTTTCGCGCTGGGAATGTGTATGGCTTTGCTTCCCGAATGGAACGCATTTACGCCTGGTGTTGTCTGCGGAATTATCGGCGCGGTGATTTTAATCGCAATGGTAATTGTACGCAGAAAAATGACGGGTGCGCCTAAAATTGAGATAAGCGGTAAAACAATCGGCACAATTATTTACGGCATTTTTGCAACCATTGTTTTCGGCGTGGGAATGTGTCTGACAATGGTTTTCGACGGACTTATGATTGCGGGAATTGTTGTAGGAATTATTGGAATAGTCCTGCTGATATGTCTGATACCGATGATAAAGGGTATAAAATAAGGGGGTGCAAAAATGTCAAAAAATAAAAAAACTTTTAAAATTAAATACGTACTTATTCCCCTTGCGGGATTTATCGGTACGTCTGCCGCGATTTTCACTTTTAAAAAAATCCGCGAAAATAATTTTTAATGGAGGTATTTAAAATGTCAAAAATAATTGAAGCAAATAAAAAAATTGAGGAAAAGGTTGTAGGCGCGTACAATGCCGTGGAAAGCGGGGTTGTGGGTGCGTACAAAAAAATCGAGGACGGCGTTGTGGGCGCGTATAAAAAGGTTGAGGACAAATTTGTCGAGAATTTTCTCGCGCGGGACGGCGAAACTGCCGAGAAAGCTAAAGAACGTCTGAAACAGGAAAAATAATGGCAAAGCGGTATGGTAATATCCGTACCGCTTTTGTAAAATTTTTGTGAACCGTCCGATTTTAACAAAATTTTAACATCAATATGTTATGATTAAAAAAATTATTTTAAGGGGATTTTATTATGTTTAAAATTTTGGTTGTGGAGGACGATTTTGACCTTAATAAAACCGTCTGCGCGTATTTGAATAAAAACGGTTACGAAACTGTCGGCTGTACGGGCGCAAATGAGGCGTACAACGAAATGTACGGAAATTCATTCGACATAATTATTTCGGACATTATGATGCCCGAAATTGACGGCTTTGAATTTGCCGAAACCGTCCGCTCGCTGGACAAGGAAATTCCCATTCTTTTTATGACGGCGCGGGACGATTTTAATTCCAAGCAAAAAGGTTACCGCATTGGTATTGACGATTATATGGTTAAGCCCGTTGACCTTGACGAGCTGCTTTTGAAAATCGGCGCACTTTTGCGGAGGGCGAAAATTGCAAGCGCGAAAAAAATTATCGTCGGCACTTTCACCCTCAACGCCGAGGAACGCTCCGCGGTTTTGGACGGCGAGGAAATTCTTCTGACTGTCCGCGAATTTAATTTGCTGTACAAGCTTTTGTCCTATCCGAAAAAGACGTTTACGCGCTCCCAGTTAATGAACGAATTTTGGGACGCGGAGTCGGAAACCGGCTTGCGGACGGTGGACGTTTATATGCGGAAACTTCGCGAAAAACTGGCAAAATGCAATGATTTTGAAATTGTAACAGTTCACGGTTTAGGGTACAAGGCGGTGTTAAAATGAGTGAAAAAAAATCAGAAAAAATATTTTTTTCCGCATTGAGATTTATTATTTTTTTCGCGGTAATTTCATTTGTCGTGACCTGTTCATTTCTGCTTTTTTTGCAGTCAATGGAATTTGACCGCGCCGTCCTCGAACGCAACGCAAAGGCAACTTTTTTTAACGTAATTTTTCTCACCGTTATTTTTTTCGCAATTGATATTATTTACAGAAAATTAACTGTGGAACGCCACGTCAAAAAAATAATAAACGGTCTTGAAAAAATAACCGAGGGCGATTTTACCGTGAAAATACCGCAGGTTGCGGATAATTTCGGCGGAAACGGTTTCAATATAATAATTGACGGAATTAATAAAATGACCGCTGAATTGGGCGGCGTTGAAACCCTGCGGACGGACTTTATTGCAAGCGTTTCCCACGAATTAAAAACCCCGCTGGCGGCGATAAATAATTACGGGACGTTACTGCAAAGTTCCGATTTGACGGAGGGAAACCGCATTAAATACGCCCGTTCCGTAACGGACGTTTCGCGAAATCTCGCAAATCTTATCACAAATATTTTAAAATTAAACAAGCTGGAAAATCAGCAGATTTACCCTGTCAGCAAGTCTTACAATTTAAGCGAGCAATTGTGCGAATGTCTGATAAATTTTGAGGATTTTTGGGAGCAAAAAAATCTCGAAATCGAAACGGAAATCGACGAGGACGTCATAATAAACGCGGACGCGGAAATGCTTTCGATTGTGTGGAATAATTTATTTTCAAACGCGGTGAAATTTTCCGAAAAAAACGGCAGTATTTACGTTGAATTAAAAAAAGAAAACAACGGCGTAAAAGTCACCGTAAAGGATACGGGCTGCGGAATGTCCGCCGAAACGGGAAAGCATATTTTTGAAAAATTTTATCAAGGGGACACCTCTCACGCGGCTAAGGGAAACGGTTTGGGACTTGCGTTGGTAAAGCGGGTCGCGGACATAATCGGTGCGGAAATTTCCGTAAAAAGCGAACTGGGAAAAGGCAGTGTTTTCACCGTAAAAATTAAGGGGGAAAGTCCGTGAAAAAATTTATTTTAAAAATACTTTTTCCGCCCGTTTGGGTAATTGTTTTATGCTCGGTTATCGGCTTCCCGATGATGATAATTTCCCTTGAATTTTTAAGCAAAAGCAACCCGATTTCGTATGTTTCCTATTTGCTTTCGGCGTATGCGCTGACGGTTTTGTGCGCGAATTTTCCCCGCGCGAAAAAGCGAATTAACGAGTTAATTCACGGCGACGAAATTAAAATAATCGTCGCTTTCAGAAAATTTATGCGGCGGTATAAATACACCTCGCTGTATTTGGACGACATTGAATTTCGCGCGAGAGTTTCGCTGTACAGCGGGCTTGCGATAAATTTATTTTACGCGGTTTTCAAATGTGCCACGGGAGTAATTTTCCGCTCCGCTTGGCTTTGGGCAATCGGAATTTATTACGTTATGCTAAGCGCGATAAGATTTACGCTGTTAAGGAACGTTCGCATTACCGACAAAAAAGAACACGGTACGGAGCGGAAAATTCACGAATACAAAAGCGCGAGAATGTGCGGAATAATGATGTTCGCGCTGAATATTGCAATGGGCGGAATGACGGTGCAAATGATTTGGCAGAACCGTTATTACGAGTATAAAGGGTACATAATTTATATTTCCGCGCTGTACGCTTTTTACAGCTTGATTATGGCAATTGTGAACATTGTTAAATTTTCAAAAAGAAATAACGCGATACTTTCTGCGGCGAAAATTCTTGCGCTGGCGGGCGCGTTAATGTCGATGTTTGCTTTGCAGACGGCAATGTTTTCGGCATTCGGCGGAAGTGCGGAATTTCAGCGGCTTATGAACACTCTCACGGGAGGAGCGGTTTGTCTTATTACGGTTGGAATGGCTGTTTTTATGATAGTTCGGGCAAATATTTGCCTTAAAAAAATTAAATCCGAAAGGAGCGTTTTTAATGGATAACAACGAAAAATTTGAGTACACATATTCGGCGAAACAGCAGGCGGAGCTTGAAAATATCCGCAAAAAATATCTCCCGAAAGAGGAAACAAAAATGGAAAAACTGCGCCGTCTTGATAAAAGCGTGACAAGTTTTGGTACGGTAATTTCCATTGCAATTGGTATAATCGGCACGCTTATTATGGGTTTCGGAATGTGCTTGATTATGGTGTGGAGCAAATTTTTTATAGGAATAATTATCGGAATTGCGGGTATGGTAATACTTGGTGCGGCGTACCCGATTTTTAATTATATTACAAAAAAGCGGCGTGAAAAAATTGCCCCCGAAATTTTAAGGCTGACGGAGGAAATCGAGCTGGGAAATTTTTCGGAGGAATAGGGTGAGAATTTGAAAAAGAAAATTATTGCTTTCGATAAAAACGGAAATCAAACCGAAAAGGAAATTTATTATATTCCCGTCAGATATATTCTTGCGGTTTTGATTACAATTGCGGAAACTGCGGCAGTTTTGGCTATTGTAATTGCTTTGATGTACTATATTCCGTATTTCAGCATTGCGGTTTTGTTTACGCAAATAGGCGTGGTGCTGCAAATTATAAATTCAAATGATAATCCCGAATATAAAATTCCGTGGCTGCTTATTGTACTGATTGTGCCTGTGGCGGGGTTTATGATTTATTTTATGTACTATTCGCGGAAACTGCCCGAAAAATTTACAAAACGCCTTGCAAAAATGAACAGCATTGACGTTAAGGACGATTTTGAGGAACTTAATGCGCTGAAAAACGAGGATATTCTTGCGTACAGGCAGGCTGTGCAAATTTGTAAAATTTCAAATACTCACTTATATAGAAATACGCAGATAAAATATTTTGAAGTCGGCGAAAAAATGCACGCGGCAATGCTTGAGGATTTAAAAAATGCCGAAAAATTTATTTTCCTTGAATATTTTATAATCGAGGAGGGCGTTTTTTGGAATTCTATTTTGGAAATTTTAAAAGAAAAAGCGGCGAACGGCGTCGAGGTAAGAGTTATGTGGGACGACATCGGGTGTATGGCTTTGCTGCCTGGAAATTACGCGAAAACCCTCGGCAAAATGGGGATACACGCCGTCCCGTTTGAACGGCTGAAAGGACAGGCAAATAACGAATTCAATAACCGCAGCCACCGAAAAATTATGATAATTGACGGTCGGGTCGGTTATACTGGCGGAATAAATATTGCCGATGAATACATAAATCTCAAAAAGCCTTACGGTCATTGGAAGGACACGGGCATACGCATTGAGGGAGAGGCGGTTTCCGAACTTACAAAAATGTTTATTACCGATTATTCGCTGAATTTCAGAAAAAGCGAGGACGAGTATGAAAAATACTGTGTTTCGCCTAAAATTCCCAACGGCGGGTTTTTGATACCGTTCGGCAGCGGTCCCAGACCTATTTACGACAAGGAAGTGGGCAAGGCGGTAATTATGAATATGCTCAATCAAGCTAAAAGGTATGTTTATATTACAACGCCCTACCTGATTATTGACAACGAGCTTTGTCAGGCGATTGAAAACGCCGCAATTCGCGGAATTGACGTGAAAATTATTACTCCGCATATTCCCGATAAAAAAATCGTTTTCGGAATGACGAGGAGCAGTTACAAGCGTTTTATTGAAAGCGGTGCGGAAATTTACGAATATACGCCGGGATTTATTCACGCGAAAATGTATATTTCCGACGACGAAACCGCTATGATAGGTACGATAAATTTGGATTACAGAAGTCTTGTTCACCATTTTGAAAACGGCGTGTGGCTTTATAAATGCGATGTTACAAGCGACATAAAAGCCGATATTTTAAATACGGTTTCGATGTCCGAAAAAATAGAGCGCGGCAGTTTAAAAGACAATTTACTGCACCGATTTATTCGGTCGGTGGTCAGAATTTTTGCTCCTATGCTTTAAAAAAATAATTTTATTCGGCTGTGCCTTTAGGTACAGCCGATTTTTTTTGTAATGTGATTTTTACATTTTACAAACATTTCGCAAACATCTTGCAAACAATAATAGGTTATCATCAATAAAAACGATGTACTTGGCGGATAAAATACCTATGCAATAAAATCCTCCGACTTCGTTTTTGAAGTTTGGAGGATTTTGTTTGCGGAAATTATTTTATATAAAACATAAAAACGGTAAATTATTAAAAAAATCCATTCCGATATAAGGACTTTTTCCGCAAATTCAGCCGACAAATTTCAGCATAATATTTATAATCGTAAATGCAATTCAGCATTTGCGATTTTTCTTTTTGTACGTTGCCGTTCGCCGCCATTCCAAATTATTTTTTCAAGACTAAAAAATAATTTTTGGAGGAATAAAAAATGGCATACAACAGCTTAAAAGCGTACTGGATTTGGCGCAGAAAAAAGGAAGCAGAGGAACAGGAATTTCGTGATATAGGTGTTGACGAAAACATCATTGCGGAACTTCACGATTTTGACAGAATAGCGTTTAATTCCGACGACAGGTATTACAAGCGTCTTTACGATGTTGGCGATTTCTACGAGGAAATTATTGCGGACGAAAGTCAGCAGGAAGTTACCTCCGTTGAACAGCTTTTGGACGAGGTTGAAAATCCCGAAATGTACAAAATTCTGAAAAAGGCAAACGAAAAAACCTTGCAGATTATTCTTATGCGGGTTCGCGGTTACACGGTCGCCGATATTTCGGAAATTTTACATATTTCCAAAACCGCCGTTTATGAACGAATAAAAACCGTCCGTGAAAAATTGAAAGACGTTAGGTAAGTGAAATTACATTTATGCTCCCATTTCTATTTTGAAATGGGAGCATTTTTATATAAAACCTACACAATTGGCAATATGATTGCGAAATAGGCGGTCTTGTGTACAAATATTTCGGTGAAAACCTTGCTCCGGCTGAATTTAAGGAAATGTTGGATTTTCTTTTTTCTCTTGACGAGGTTCAGAATTTTGTTACCGAGGAAAAGGGAAAACGTTTTTTTCAGGATAATCCGCCTGTTGTAACTACCGAAAATAAAGCTGAATTGGAGGAACTGCATATTGAAAAATAAAATGACAATGTTTGAACTTAACGAAAAATATTCCGACTGCCC
>JAMPDU010000127.1 GCA_023665505.1 Ruminococcus sp. | reverse complement strand
AAGTCAAACCCGAGCCGAAACAGGAAACAAAGCCCAAACCCGAGCCTAAGCCTGCTCCCGCTCCCGCACCGGCTCCCGCACCCAAGCCTGAGCCGAAACCCGCGCCCGCGCCTGCGCCTGCACCGGCTCCAGCGCCCGCGCCGAAACGCGAGCCAAAAATTGCTCCCGCGCCTCCTAAACCGGCGGTTGCGAAAGACCTTGACGCCGCTCCGAGAGGGAACGCCGCCAACGCCGAAATGGTTTTCGAGGAGAAGGAACGCGCTATTCCCGAGCCTGAAAACAAAAACCCCGTTACGGTCGACGACCTTCTCACACTCAACGAATTTTTGGGAATTAAACCCGAGGACGCCGCTCCCGCAGCCAAGTCCGCCGAGGTTGACCCCGCCCTCAGAATGGACGCGGTCGAATCCGAGCCCGACGAAAAAGCTCTGGAATCCATACCGGTTGAGATTTTGCAAAAGAAACCCGCCGAAATCGAGGATTTGGTTGTACCCGACATCACCGGCGAGATAAAAGAGGCAAAAATTGTCACCAAGCCGATACGCCGCGCCGAGCCTGTTATCGAGGAAATCGATACAGCCGCGGAAATCGCCAAAAAGCTCACTCCCAAGGCGGGTACGCCTAAAAAATCCGCTCCCCAAAAGGCGGAGGAAACCAAGCCCGACATCATTCCCGCAGCCCCCGCGGACGAGGAAATCGTTTCAGCAAAACACGCTGAGGACGTTACTCTCGACGACTTTGAGACGGCTGTCAAGAAACTTAAAACTATGCTTGACAACGGCGTTATTTCCGAAAGCGAGTTCGCTCAGGAAAAGAGAAAGCTGCTTAATCTTTTGTATTAAAATGTAAAAGAGTACCAATTTATGGTACTCTTTTTTTGACAGATTTTAGGCTGTATTTGACAATTATTAGGCTATATTAATAATTTGTACATATTACAAATATAAAATTGTAACACATTTTTGAGCGTTTTTTGAAAAAAACGAGTTATTTTTGCTCAAAAATGATTAAAAATACGCAAAAAATGCTGAAAATTTTTATTAACGTTGTTAACTATTAACAGCGTTAATTATAATTACAAAAAATTACAATTGACTTTGCGGAGATATTTGGTAAAATTTTACTGTCCAAATGAGTAGGAAAACATTACCAATCCAAAAATAAAAGCCGCCAAACATAGCCGCGACACCGCCCACGCTGTTTTTGCGGTACGGTCGGCTTTTTCCCTTTCTTTGGGCGGGGCGGCTTTGTACGCAAAATGCGTATCGACGGTCAGACAAATTATGTACCCAAAAAATCCCAATGCCATTAAAATAATGCTAATTATTGCCATAATTTTCTATCCTTTATGTGAAATTTAACAAATTTTCATGCGAATTTTGTCGAAACGTACAAAAATAAAAAAGTTTTACCTAAAATGAAAAAAATCGGCGTTCTGAAGTGTATTTATTGTAGAGAGTGCGAATTCTCAAAAAAACGCAAAGGAGCAATTTTTATGAAAGTAAAACAAATTCTTGCAGTCGCGGCAGCCGCGCTGACAATGTGCTGCGCGCCCATGAACGCCTATGCCGACAGGCTCGCCGAGCGGGACGGTTTGAAGTACCTCGTCACCGACAGCGGCGGGGAAAGCCTTTACAGCGGCTGGGCAAAGCGGGGCGGCGACTACTATCTCTACAAGGACGGCGTGATGATGAAAAACCGCTGGGTCACTTCCAAGGGAGTTAGAAAATATTTCCTGCAAGCCGACGGGAAACGGGCGACGGGCAAGGTGACAATCCAAGGGGTGGAGTACGAATTTGACGAAAAAGGTGCGCTTTTGCCCGACGAGTGGGGGTTGACCTGTACCGCCGAGGACGTAACGCCAACGGGGTGCACGTTGATTTTCACCCAATCGGGGGGAAATCCCACGGGGAACCTGCAATCAAGCTCCTCATTTAAGGTGGAGCGTTACCAAAACGGCGAGTGGACGGCTGTTGAAGAACTTCCCGACGGGTACGACACGGTGTGGGCGGACGAAGCCGATTATATTCCCAAAGAGGACAGCAGGAAATTTTCAGTAAACTGGGGCACGCTTTACGGCGAACTTCCGACGGGAAAGTACCGCATTGGCAAGGAGGTTCTCGACTTCCGAGGCACGGGAGATTTTGACAGAAAAATGTACTACGCGTATTTTGAAATAAAATAATACTGTTTGTTATAATCAACCCGATGTTACGTAACGTCGGGTTGTTTTTATTATAATACGCAAATTGCAAATTGTCAATAGTTTTGGTACTCATTTTGAATATTTGCATAAATTTTGCCGAATGTTATTATATAATTACTAAAAAAGGAAGTGATAATTATGACATTCGGCGACAGACTTCTCAACCTGCTTGACGAAAAGGAAATCTCTCAGAAGGACTTCGCGGCAATGCTGAACATCGCGCCGTCCACGCTTAACGGGTACATCAAAAACAAGCGCCAGCCCGATTTCGAGCTGATAAAAAACATTGTGTTCATACTCGACACCTCGGCGGACTATCTTTTGGACTGCAAGGGCGGGAGTTCAAAACCAACGGTGCGGGAGATGTCTTTGATTGGCAAAATGCGAATTTTATCTCCCGAACAGCAGGACTTAATTCACGATTTGGTGAACATTTCCGTGAAACGCCGTGAAAAAAACAAGGGAATGTGACGAACGTTACATTCCCTTAAAAATATATTCACAAAAAAACCGTATTTGACAAATGAAAAGCGGTACTATATAATAAAATTATGTAAAAATTTTGAATTGGGTGATGATATGCAACTGACCATCGCGCTTTGCGACGACGACGGCGGGCAGGTGAAAAATCTGCGGCGGCTTATCGGCGAGTGGGCGGCGGACAAGCCTTTCGCGGTGAATATCGCGGGGTATGAAAGCGGCGAGCAGTTCCTTTTCGAGTACCGCGCGGACCGCTGCGGTTTGCTGCTGCTGGACATCGAAATGGGCGGCATAAACGGTATGGAGCTTGCCCGCAAACTGCGTGCCGGCGGGGATTTGCTGCCGATAATTTTTATAACGGGGTACGCGGATTATATGTCGGATGGTTACGAGGTGGAGGCGCTGCACTACCTGCTGAAACCCGTGGAGCGGGACAGGCTTTTCGCCGCGCTGGACAGGTACGCCGCAAAGCGGGAGGTTTGCGAGGAAATAATTCTCGCCGCCGAGGAGGGAGCGCGGCGCGTGTCGGCGGGGAATATTGTGTACGCAGAGGCGTTCGGGCGGAAAACCGAGGCGCATTTGCGGGACGGGAGCGTCCTGCGGTGCAATATGAGCATCGGCGAGTTTGAGAAATTCGACGGGTTTATCCACTGCCACCGCTCTTACATTGTCAATCTAAAGCGGGTGGGGTCGATAACGAAAAGCTGCGTCACAGTGGAGACGGGGGAGGAAATCCCGCTGTCGAGGCGGCTTTACCGCGCGGTTAACGAGAGTTTTATTGAATTTTACACGAGGGGGGATTGAGTTGAGGTACGTTTTATTTGCGGCAATTTTTGTCATTATTTTGGTAATTTTGGCAGGAAGTTTTTTCCTTGTACGCAGAATTTTTTGGAACGCTGTCGACAGGCGTATCGAACGTTTTCAGAGCGAACTTATTGAAAACCAAATTCGCGAAACGCGTAATATGTACGAACAGGTGCGGGGGTGGCGGCACGACTACCGAAACCACATTCAGAATATGAAAAATCTGCTTTCGGAGGGGAATTACCAAAAACTGGACGGGTATCTTTCCGAGCTTGCGGAGGATTTGAACACGGTGGACACGGTGATAAAGACGGGGAACGTTATGGCGGATTCGGCGCTGAACTCAAAGCTGACCACGGCGCAGAAGATGAAAATTCGGCTGACGGTGAAAGCGGGCGTCCCGGGCGGGATTGCTATGTCGGACGTGGAGCTTTGCGCGGTTATGGGAAATCTCCTCGACAACGCGCTGGAGGCTTGCGCCAAGCTCCCAGAGAAGGAGCGGTTTATGCGGGTCTATATCGGCTGTTTGAAAAATCAGTTTTATATTTCGGTGCAGAACTCGGCGGGGGCGGTGAGTAAATCGGGCGGGAAGTATTTCACCACTAAGGGCGGGAATTCCCACGGGTACGGGATTTTCCGCATTGACAGGATTGTGAAAAAGTACGGCGGGTACGTCAACAGGCAGAACGAGGAGGGGGTTTTTGCCACGGAGATAATGGTGCCGTTATCGGCAAAAACGGCTTGATTTTTGGGAATTTGCTGTTGATATTTTGCCGATAATGTGGTATAATATTACCGAGGTGATAGTGTGAAATATTTGTCTGTTGCGGTAACTGCCAAAAAATGGGAAATTGAAAGAAGTGTAAGAAATTACTGTGCCGAGGGGAGAATTGACGGGGCGTTTCTTACTGGGAAAACTTGGAATATTCCCGAAAGCGCGGAAAAGCCGTCTCGAAAAAACGGGAAAGTCAAGCCGCCCCAAACCTTGCTTGAAATTCTTGCGGAGGAAAAGAAAGCGGGGCGCAGGGGCGGGATTTACCATAAAATTCAAGTGGATATGACATATAATTCCAACCATATGGAGGGGAGCAGGCTCACCCACGAGCAGACCCGCTATATTTACGAGACGAACACTGTCGGATTTGAAAACGAAACCGTGAACGTGGACGATATTGTGGAAACCGTCAACCATTTCAGATGTATTGATATTGTGATAGAAAACGCCGAAAAAAGGCTGTCCGAGCGGCTTATAAAGGAATTGCACAAAACCCTTAAAAGCGGTACGGCGGACAGCCGAAAGGATTGGTTCGCGGTGGGAAATTACAAAATTTTGCCAAACGAGGTTGGGGGGATTGAAACAACTTCCCCCGAAGATACGGCGGGGAAAATGAAAGAATTGCTTGACCGCTATAACGGAAAAAATTTCCATACATTAGAGGACATCATAGAATTCCACTATGAGTTTGAGCGGATACACCCTTTTCAAGACGGCAACGGGCGGGTAGGCAGGCTGATAATGTTCAAGGAGTGCCTTAAAAACAACATTGCGCCGTTTATTTTGGGGGAGGACTTAAAGCTGTTCTACTACCGAGGTTTAAAGGAATGGCGGAACGAAAAAGGGTATCTCACCGACACAATTTTAACCGCGCAGGACAGGTTTAAGGCGTATCTTGACTACTTCAAGATAAAATACTAACCGTTCGTGACGTATTTCGACCGTTCGTTACAAAATCGGCACGAACGGTCTTTTTTGTGGTATGATTATAGGCAGGAGGCGATACTTATGGTAAAAGTCCAAAAATACTCAAAAGAAAAGAAAAAGGCGAACGGCGAAAAGTACCGCGACGAGATAAAAAAACAGCGGTACGGGATTTTGCCCAACGTTGCGTACGCAATGCGGGAATGTTACCGCGCCGACAAGGTTTTCGTGCTTTGCTGCTTTATGTTCGCGGCGGCGATGTTCGCGCATAGGCTTTGCCTTGTGTACATCGACAAGTACGTGGTGGAACTTGCGGCGGCGGGGTTCGACAAGGGCTTGCTGATGACATGCGCCGTGCTGTTCCTGCTGAAAGAGGTCTGCGATTACGCAAGCGTTTGGGCGCAGCGTTATCAAGGCTACATCGGCAATATGAAAGCCCGCAATCATTTTTCGCGGCTGATAATGAAAAAGTGCATTACCACCGATTACGAAAATAAGGAACGCTGCGAGACCAACAACAGCCTTAATCAGGCTTTGGAGGGCAGCAATGTGGCGGCGTACAACACGCCCATTAACCTTAGAGGAAGTATTCGCCATATACTGGAATTTTTCACCTATTCGGCAATACTCTCAATGCTCAGCCCTTGGCTTATACCTATCGTGGTTGTACCCGCCGCTTTGAGCTACTACATAAACCGCCATAAAATGAACTGGATTTGGAATATGTCCGACAACTGGCAGGTGTACGAGCGGCAGCTGACGTACATTAAAAACACGGGGTGCGACCTTGCGCGGGCAAAGGACGTGCGGCTTTTCACCCTGCCGATTTTGCTGGGGAAAGCCTTTTCACGGGCTTTCAAAAACCGTCTCGAATGGTACGAACAGCAGGACGCATGGGAGTTCCGCCACGAGGTTTTTCAGACGCTGGTTCTTGCGGTTGGGAAATTCGCGTCATACGCCTATGTTATCTATCTTGTCATTAACGGCGAGATTGGGGCGGGGGATTTCGTGCTGTACTTCAATTCCATTATGAAGTTAAGCGAGGCGACCCGGGACTGGTTCGACAATTTTTCGGGGTATCAGTGGATTTGCAACAACATTAATTATGTCAGAAATTACCTTGAAATGCCCGAAAAAACCAACCGCGGCGAGGGCAGACCCTTGCCGAAGGGGAGCTTTGAAATTGAGTTTCGGAACGTGTCCTACACCTATAACGGGGCGGAAGAGCCGACCATAAAAAATCTCTCTTTCAAGATTAAAAAGGGGGAACGTCTTGCTCTTGTGGGACTTAACGGCGCGGGCAAGACCACGGTGGTCAAGCTGCTTTGCGGGCTTTACGACCCTACCGAGGGGGAAATTTTGGTTGACGGCTTTCCCGTGAACGAATACAACCGCGAGGAGTATTTCACCCTTTTTTCGGCGGTGTTTCAGGACATTTCCGTGTTCGCGGGGGAGGTGGCGGAGAATGTGACGGGGCGCGGAAATTACGACGGGGACAGGCTTTTCCGCTGTATGAAAAACGCGGGGATTTACGAAAAAATTCAGAGCCTGCCCCAAAAGGAACACACCCACCTTGTGCGGGGCACTTACGAGGACGCCATAGACCTTTCGGGGGGCGAAACCCAGAAACTTGCTCTTGCAAAGGCGTTATACAAAAATTCCCAAATGCTGATTTTGGACGAGCCTACCGCCGCTCTCGACCCTATCGCGGAGCAGGAAATGTACCTTAATTACACCAAATTCGCGGAGGGGAAATCAAGCCTGTTTATTTCCCATAGGCTTGCCTCGACGAGGTTCTGCGACAGGATTATTCTGCTTGCCGACGGCGGTGTTGCCGAGTGCGGGACGCATTCGGAGCTTATGGAGCTGGGCGGAAAGTACGCGGAATTATTCGAGCTGCAAAGCAGTTACTACAACGACGAAAAGGTGCAAAAGGAGGAAGATTTATGAGCAACGAAAAACGTACCCTAAAGGAAAAATTTGCCGACACAAGGCGTATGGTTGAAACCGTCAACGCCGCGGACAAAGGCGCGCTGACGAGGGAGCTGGCGGACAATATTCCGAAGTTTATAAACAACTACGCGGGGATTTATCTCGCGAGCCTTGTTATAGACGGTGTTACTGCCGCAAAGCCCGCGGCGTACCTCATCACGGCGGCTTTGATTGTGTGCGGGGTGGAGGTGCTGACTTGGCTTATAAGCCGTATTATACGTATAAGGAAAAATTGCCACGATTTTACATTAAAGGAAAATCTTAACAAACTTTTGTGGACTAAAACCCTTACCCTCGACTACTCGAAAACCGAGAGTATCGAAACGAAAAACAAATTTCAGACGGCGCAGGAAAATATGGAAAACAACGAGTTTTATTTTCAGATTAAAATTATTTCGGAAATTGCAAGCAATGCTTTAAGCGTTGTCGTGGGAATTGTGCTGGCGGCTCCGATAATATTTTTGAAACCCGTTGTTCGCGGCGGATTTATCGGCTTTGTACAGTCGGGCTGGGGATTTGCGGCGTTGACGGCGGTTGCCGCGGCGGTAATTTCCTTTAGCTCATTTGTGATAATTCCCGCCGCGTTAAGGGACTACCACAAGCTCTACACGGACAGGCGTATCAAAGAGCTTAACCGCATAGGTCCGAACGTTTTCGCACGGTGCGTTTACAATTACCGAACGGGAAAGGACGTTCGCATATACCGCGAGCAGGAGCTTATGCTGAGCAAGTTCGACAGCATACAGAATGAATTTGTCAAGGCTTGGAAAAAATCCTTGAAAACGGGCAACATGTATATACTGACAGTAAACAGCCTTAACGCCCTGCTAACCTTTTTGATTTACGGCTTTGCCATAGTCAGGGCGGCAAGCGGCATGATGAGCGCGGGGGAGGTTATCGCGTTCGCGATGTATTTCGGCAGTATAAGGGAAAGTCTTGAAATCTTTTCAAACGATCTTTCCAACTTGATTGAAAGGTCGGCGTACTGCCGCGAGGTGTTCGATTACCTTGATATTCCCGACGAGAAGTACAAGGGGACAATTCCCACGGAAAAGCGTGACGACAACGAGTACGAGTTTGAGTTTAAACACGTTTGGTTCAAGTACCCCGATACCGAGGAGTACGTGCTGAAAGACATCAATTTAAAGTGGCGTATCGGTGAAAAAATGGCTTTGGTGGGACGGAACGGCTCGGGGAAGTCCACGCTGATAAAGCTGCTGTGCAGGCTTTACGACCCAACCGAGGGGGAGATTACACTCAACGGCATTGACATTCGCAAGTACAGCACCAAAGACTACACCGACCTTTTCTCCGTGGTTTTTCAAGACTCTGCGCTGTTCGCCTTTTCAATCGGGGAGAACGTCGCCGCCGATACCGAGTACGACCGCGCCCTTGCGGAGGAATGCGTCCGCAAGGCGGGATTTTCGGAACGGCTCGACCAATGCCCCCACGGACTGGACACCTGTCTGTACAAGGATTTCGACGACGGGGGCGTGGAGATTTCCGGGGGCGAGGCGCAGAAACTCTGCCTTGCCCGCGCGGTGTACAAGGGCGCGCCCTTTATCGTTCTGGACGAACCTACCGCCGCCCTCGACCCCATTTCGGAGTATGACATTTACACGAAATTCAACTCAATCGTGGGCACGCGGACGGCGGTGTATATTTCTCATAGGCTGTCGTCCTGCCGTTTCTGCGACGATATAACCGTCCTGGACAAGGGGAAGGTCGCCCAGCGGGGAAACCACGACGAGCTTGTTTCAAGCGGCGGGGTTTACTCGGAAATGTGGGCGGCGCAGGCGGAGTACTACAAGGACACGGCGGGGGAATTGTTTCTGTAGCAATATTCTAAATATACGTACAAATTTTGTAGGGGACGGGTTTCCCGTCCCGATGTTATACTAATCCCTTATTGCTTTTTTAACTTTTCCAGTTTTTAGTGAAGTTCAAACAAATGACGATTTTAAGCCATTTGATTTACCTCTCACCTGTGCGATTATTG
>JAMPDU010000126.1 GCA_023665505.1 Ruminococcus sp. | reverse complement strand
TTTCCGAGAAGATGAGATCGCAGATCGCCGGCATGACACAGGGCGTTAAGAACGCGCAGGACGGCATTTCCATGGTTCAGACATTCGAGGGCGCGCTGACCGAAACAGACAGCATTCTCCAGAGAATGAAAGTTCTCGCCGATCAGTCCGCCAACGGCACATACCAGGACGACGTTGACCGCGACGCTATCCAGCTCGAATTCGATCAGCTCAACGACGAGCTCAACCAAATCGCTGATACAGACTTCAACGGCGTTATCGTGCTCAACGGCGGCGAAATGGCTGACGGTACAGTTGCGGTAAACGGCAAGTTTGATTACACTCTCGGCAGAACGACAACAGTTGTTGCGGCAGAGGCTACAGACATCAGCAAAAATCAGGAAGATACAATCGTAGATCAGACTTTCTATGACAAGGCTAAGGCTGACGCTGTTTGGGACGCTCTCGGCGTTGACGTTAACGACGTTCAAGACCTTAAAGTAACATTTATGTACGACGGCTCTCGTTGGAACGCTCAGACAGTTACAACTGTTGATTCAAATACAGGTAAAGACGTTATCGTTGACGGTGCGAACGCTGCTAATCTCGAGGCTCGTGCAGTTGAGAGAGACAACGCAACAGGTCTCGGCGGTTTTGAAGTCGTTGCAGGCAAAGACCCCTACACCGGCAAGGACATTATTGCCACCAACGCTATTTTTGACGAACTTAAGTCCGGAAAAGACGGCGGTCCTGTACAGCGTGGCGATACTGTTACTATTTCTTTCAAAAATACTGCGGCTAAGACATATGCACCTAAGAACGCTGGTATTGACGAAGAGTACACAGTTGAGGCAAAAACAACACCTGCCGGAAGTCACCTTTCCACAACTGATGTTGTTAACAAATTTAGTTTCAAACTCGGTACTGGTATCACAGACGAGGCTATGACAACTGAACTTAAAGGTGCTCTTGAGGCAGTTGACGGTGCTAAATTTAAAATTGATTACACTGAGGGTGCTGGCGCAGTTGCTTTTGAAGAGGCAATTGCCACTACAATCACTGAGGATAATGGTTTTAGTGCTGAGGCGATAGCTGCTGCTGCAAAAATCACACTCGATGGTAATAATGTTATATATGACGCTGCCGGTAAGAACATTACTATCGGTACGTTCAGTGTGAAGAATATTACAGCTGATACGTCTGATACTGAGGTAGTAACAGTTACCGCTGGTACAATAGGAACTATGACGGCAGGTGGCGGTACTAACCCCGGAATATCGTTTGCTGACGATGACGCAAAAACTACGTTTGGAGAGGCACTTGACGGTTTACTTACCAAAGGTGCTACATCAGTCTTTGTAAAATACAATGGCACGGACAACAAATGGGACGTATATGAGGGAACAGATGACACCGGAGATAAGGTTGCAAGTTTGACTTCTGATGAATTAGGCTTTACCGTGTCTGGAACACTTGGAAATGGTGACAGGGTTGCTATTGGTGTTACAACCGGAACAAGAACTGAACCCGGACAGACAGGTGTGGCAGATACAACAGCAAACGGTACTATTAAGTTTGGCGTAAACATAGACGCGTATAACGTTGTTAACCTTGATGACATTACCGTTCACGCTAAGGCTACACCTGACATTGCTACAATGGCT
Source organism: Ruminococcus sp. (assembly GCA_023665505.1). GTDB lineage: Bacteria > Bacillota > Clostridia > Oscillospirales > Ruminococcaceae > RGIG8773. The sequence continues at coordinate 7,621 of JAMPDU010000126.1, read as the reverse complement.
GCACAGGTTGCCAAAGAGGGCGTTTCCAAGTCTAACGCTTTCACAAACGGCAAAGCTCCCCTTACCTACACCGACAATATCACATTGCAGACCGGTGCTCGTTCTAAGGACGCGGTTAACTTCACATTCAAGTACACTTCCGGCGGTATGGGCAATTTGAAGTCCAACATGAACTGCTCTGCCCGTGAGGACGGCTTGAATACTGCAAGTCTTAGCCTTAAGACCGCGGAGAGCGCAAACTACGCAATCGACCAGATTGATAACGCGATTAACAAGGTTTCCATGGTTCGTGCTACATTCGGTGCTGTTCAGAACAGATTGGAACACAAGATCGACAACATGAACGTTTCGATCGAGAACCTCACAAGCGCAGAAAGCCAAATCCGCGACACGGATATGCCTACCGAGATGATGAACTTTACCAAAAATCAGATCCTCGCACAGGCTGCACAGAGCATGCTTGCACAGGCAAATCAGCTGCCGCAGAGTGTTCTCTCGCTGCTCCAGTAATTGCTCAAAAAATTTGCCCCCCAAATTGGGGGGCTTTTTTTTGTTAAAAAACTATTGACATTTTGCGGATTTTGTGCTATAATTACCATATATATCGACAGGGGGCTTGTTATGTTTAACGGTAAAAAAATTATCGCCGTGCTTATCCCGCGCGTTTTCGACCCCGCAGCTTTTGAGTACCTCCAACTGCTGAACGAATGTTCTGTACGCCAAGGCTGCGCCCTTTTTGTCTATCAAACCAACACCGATTTTGGTGTGTACTCCGACAACCGCCGCAACGACGTGGGCGAGGAGTTTGTCTACGACCTCATCGACTTCGACCTTGTGGACGGCATGGTGATTTTCAGCGAGCTGCTTAAAAATAAGGAGACTATTCAGCGTACCGCCGCCAAAGCCCGCGGGCGCGGCATTCCCGTCGCCGCTGTTGAGTACCCTCTTGACGGCTGTATAAATTTTCGGTACGATTACGGCGACTGTTTCGAGAAAATCGTTCGGCACGTTATCGTCGACCACGGGCTGACTAAAGTAAATTTTATCGCCGGTATCGAGGGCAACAATTTCTCCGAAGAGCGGCACGACGTTTATAAAAAAGTCCTCGCCGAGCAGGGTATACCCTACGACCCGGAGCGGGTTGGCTACGGTCAGTTTTGGGATATGCCCACTATTGAGGTTACCGAAAAATTTCTCGCGGACGGCAAAGAGCCGCCCCAAGCCATTATTTGCAGCAACGACGTTATGGCTATGGCTGCCTGCCGCGTTCTCTCCGAGCATGGGTACTCCGTCCCCGGGGACGTTATCGTCACCGGCTTTGACGGCATTTACGACGAGCGTTTCCACAACCCCCGCCTTACCACCTGCCGCAACAACCGCCAAGAAATGGTTGAAAGCATTCTCCGCGCCCTCCTCGACAGCATTGACGGAAAGGAAGTCCCGACGGACAACGTTATCGGCTTTGAAATGGTGCTGTCTCAATCCTGCGGCTGCGGACACACCGAGGCGGTTAACGCTTTTGTTATTCTCAGCGAAATGAATAAGCGGCTTAATAAATATCAGTACAGCACAGGCACGCTGTCCAACAAAATGGCTTTCATAAGCAGCGTGCGGGACCCAGCCCTTATTCCCGAAAACCTTGCGGGGGACGAGGACTTTTTCGATATGTGCTGCTGCCTGAACGTCGACGCGCTGTCCCCCAAAAGCGGCATTATCGAGTACGAAAACGAAAACCCCTTTACCGACGAAATGCTGATGATTTTCCGCGGGCACTATATGGAACCCAGCAGGGAGATTGTGCGCTTTAACCGAAAAAAAATAATACCCGAATTTGACAAATACATTAATATGGAAAGACCCGTGATTTTTTCCGTGATACACTATTTTGACATACCTCTCGGCTATCTCTGCATAAACCGCGATATGAGCCTCGTTTCCTTTGAGCGCATACCCCAGGTTACGGACGCCTACGGCAACGGTTTCGGCAACGTGCGGGTGTACACCGCCATGGAGCGGCTCTACACATACGACCCCCTGACGGAGCTTTACAACCGCCGCGGTTTTTATCAGCTTATCGTGCCGAAGTTTGAAAAGGCTATTGCTGACGGCGACAAAATTATCGCCATTGTTTCCTCCGACCTTGACGGCTTAAAGGGTATCAACGACACCTACGGGCATTACGAGGGTGACAGCGCAATAAAGGTTGTTGCCGACGCGCTCCACCACGCGGCGGTGGACGGCGAGATTTGCGCCCGTTTCGGCGGAGACGAGTTCGTCGTTGCAGGGGTTATCGCCAATGAGGAGGGTTACGCCGAGGGCTTTAAAAACCGCGTAAAAGCGTACATCGACGCGTACAACAAAACAAGCGGCAAGCCCTATTCCGTGGCGGCGAGCATAGGCATAACCTGCAAAAAGCCCGACGGCTCAACCGTTGACGAATTGATAAAGGCGTCCGACGACCTTATGTACGCCGATAAGGCAACGAGAAAAATCGTCCGCAGCCGGGCGAGGTATTAAAAATTTTTGGGGACGGTTTCCGTCCCCTTTTTATAAATGGTAATTTTTACAAAAACACAAAATGCTTAAAATTAATTTACTATAGTAATCCTGTGTAGGGCGGGGGCTTGCTCCCGCCTAACACGGCAATTTTATAAAAAGGCGGGAGCAAGCCCCCGCCCTACAAGCATATGATATGTGTCGGAATTATTAACATTACCTAATAATTCCCAAAAAAATAATTATTTGATTTGAAACAAGACAGCCCTCGGGCGTAAGCGTAAAACTGCCTTTTTCTTTTTTCATAAGTCCCTTTTGCACCAATATTTCCGCGTTTTTCCGCATTTCCGCGGACATTTTCCCCTCGGCAATTCCCGCCCCCGTCAGCCGCAGGGAAAGCATTGCCCTTTCGCTCTCCGTGCCGCCCTTTTCAAGGAAAACCCTGCCCTGCTCCTCGCTGGAAATAAATTCCACAACGTCTTTAGGACAGCAGTAACGCTCGCCGTCTACAAAGCTGTGGGCGGCAGGTCCGATACCGTAATATTCCCCGCAGAGCCAGTATTTTAGGTTGTGGCGGCACTCAAAGCCCCTTTTGGCGAAGTTGGAAATTTCGTACTGTTTAAAACCAAATTTTCCCAGCGTTTGGACGGCTAAAAGGTACATTTCCGCGGTTTCGTCCTCGGTGGGAATTTCCCCCAAAAGCTTTTTGTCCCGGGACAGGGGCGTGCCCTCCTCAACTTTCAGCATGTACGCCGAAACGTGGGTGAGAGGGAGTTCCCCCAAAACCTCAAGGCTTTTGAGCAGACTTTTTTCGGTCTGACCCGAAACCGCAAGCATAATGTCCGCGCTGATATTTTCAAACCCCGCGGCGCGTGCGGAATTTACCGCCGAAACCGCCTCTTTTGCGGAATGAAGTCTGCCCAGCATTTTCAGCTCGTCGTCGCAAAAGGACTGCACCCCGAAAGAAAGGCGGTTCACCCCTGCGGCTCGGATTTCCCGAAGGTAATTTTCGGTAACGCTGTTGGGGTTGCACTCCATGGAAATCTCGGCGTTCGGGAGAATTTCCGCCGCCGACAGAATTTGGGAAATCTGCTCCGCCGTCAGCAGAGAGGGAGTTCCCCCGCCGAAATAAACGGTATCGAATTTGCCGTCTATGCGGGAAATATTTCGCACGGCGGCTCGGACGTACTCCTCGGCGAGGGACAGATCCGTCACCGAATAAAAGTCGCAGTAGCGGCACTTTCTCGCGCAAAACGGCACGTGAATGTACAAACCTTTGGGCATAAGATTGCTCCTTAAAAAGTTTAAAATTATGACATAACTATGCCGATAAGCAGCAGAACCCCTCCCGCCGCGCAGCAGGCAAAGCTGATAATTACGGGGGTTAAATAGCGGCTGAGTTTGTATTTCCCGGGGGAGACAAAACGTTCGTCAACCACTCGTTCAAAATGCTTTGTATACTGGATTTTAATTTTTTCGCCGATTTGGGCGGTACGCTTTTTTTCCGATTCCGACGCGGTTTTTTGGAACGGGGAGGATATTCCCGAGTTTAAAAAAATTTTTTTAACGTTTTCCCCCTTATAAGAATTATAATAAGACAGAATGGGGTCTGACGGCGACGGGTCGCTTGCGCTGACATAGGGGTTCGTATCGGTATAATTTGTCAGCAAAGCCTCTGTCTCTTTATATTCGCCTTTGAACGGCGTAATCATGCCTATGTGTGCGAGCATATAAACAAGGGAAATTATTCCAGCCGTCAGCGAGAGCAGCATTATTGACGCGCCGATTATTACAACCGTAATCATATAAACCCTCCTAATTTTTGTAAATAAATTTACTTTTACGCGTGTGATTTCCGAACGTTATCCGCACGGAAAACTCGACATGATTATATTACCACATTTTTTGGCATTTGTCAACCGCGTGAAAAATTTTGCTTAAGGGTATTGACAAAACGGGGGAAACGGTGTATAATATAAATAGAAGGAGCGCACCGACGAACGGCTGCTCCCCGTTAGTACATTGGATTTAACCGCCGAACTTTTGGTAGGAGTTTAAGGCGGTTGTCTTTTATTTGTCTGACTTACTTTTTCTTTATCAGATTATATGTAAGTGAGATAATATTAATAATTAAGTCTGCAAGCAGAATTAAATCTGTGAAACTAACGTTCATATTACCCACCCCCTTTCGGATTGAAAAGGGGAACAGCCGTCCGCCGCGTGGTGCGCTTTATCCTTACGGTTACCCGCAATATTATTGTACCACATTTTTTGACATTTGTCAACCGCGTGAAAAATTTTGCTTAGGGGTATTGACAAAACGGGGGAAATGTTGTATAATATAAATAAATAGAGCGACAGCCCTACACAAGAGCTATTGTCTTGCTTGCGGATTGGGCTGCTCCCCCTTAGTATTGAGTTAAAAAAATAACCGCCACTTTGGGAAGAGTAGGGCGGTTATTGCTTTTCCCGGCTACTTTTTGTTGTTTTTATTGCTAAAAACAATGTAGCACAGGGAGACAACATTGACGATTAACGTCGCAAAGAGCAGCATATCAGACAAACTGACGTATGTACCCATAGTTATCAGCCCCCTTTTCTGTAAGATTAGGGGGAGCAACCGCCTCCGCGCAAGGAACACTCTTGCCTCGGACTTATCACTCTGTTGTTATAATAACACATTTTTTGGCATTTGTCAACCGCGTGAAAAATTTTGCTTAAGGGTATTGACAAAACGGGGGAAACGGTGTATAATATAAATAGAAGGAGCGCACCGACGAACGGCTGCTCCCCGTTAGTACATTGGATTTAACCGCCGAACTTTTGGTAGGAGTTTAAGGCGGTTGTCTTTTATTTGTCTGACTTACTTTTTCTTTATCAGATTATATGTAAGTGAGATAATATTAATAATTAAGTCTGCAAGCAGAATTAAATCTGTGAAACTAACGTTCATATTACCCACCCCCTTTCGGATTGAAAAGGGGAACAGCCGTCCGCCGCGTGGTGCGCTTTATCCTGCGGTTACCCGCAATTTTATTTTAGCACATTTTTTGACGTTTGTCAATAAAAACCTCCCCAATTTTAGGGAGGTTTTTTTGTTTTGTTTAATCGTCCAACTTAAGCACCGCCATAAACGCCTCCTGCGGGACTTCCACAGTCCCCAGCTTGCGCATGCGCTTTTTGCCCTCTTTCTGCTTTTCAAGCAGCTTTTTCTTTCGGGTAATATCGCCGCCGTAGCACTTCGCCAGCACGTCCTTGCGCATTGCTTTGACCGTCTCCCGGGCAATGATTTTCCCGCCTATCGCCGCTTGAATGGGGACTTCAAAAAGCTGTCTCGGAATATTTTCCTTTAGCTTTTCCGCGATTTTCCGCGCCCTGCCGTAGGCGTTGTCCGCGTGGACGATAAAGGACAGCGCGTCCACAATATCGCCGTTAAGCATAATGTCCAGCTTAACAAGCTTTGAGGGGGAGTACCCCATCATCTCATAGTCGAACGAGGCGTACCCCTTTGTGCGGGACTTCAGCGCGTCGAAAAAGTCGTACACGATTTCGTTTAACGGCAATTCATAGTGCAGCTCGACGCGGGTTTCGTCAAGGTACTTCATATCCTTGAAAATGCCCCGCCTGCCTTGGCAAAGCTCCATAATGTTCCCCACATAGTCGTTGGGGGCGAGAATTGTCGCCTTTACCATAGGCTCTTCCGCGGAGGAAATAACCGCAGGCTCGGGGTAGTTGGTGGGGTTGTCGATGTAGACCGTCTCACCGTTGGTAAGATTTACCTTGTAAATAACCGAGGGGGCGGTGGTTACAAGGTCGAGGTTGTATTCACGCTCGAGACGTTCTTGAATTATCTCCATATGGAGAAGTCCCAGAAAGCCGCAGCGGAAACCGAAACCCAGCGCGACGGAGGTTTCCGGCTCAAAGGACAGGGACGCGTCGTTCAGCTGCAATTTTTCCAAAGCGTCGCGGAGGTCGCCGTAACGTGCGCCGTCCGCGGGGTAGATGCCGCTGAAAACCATGGGGTTTACCTCGCGGTAGCCTTTGAGAGGGGTCTCGCAGGGGTTTGCCGCGTCGGTAACGGTATCGCCCACCCGGGTTTCGCCGATAGACTTAATCGAGGCGGTAATGTACCCCACTTCGCCCGCGTGGAGAACCCCTGCGTTCACAAGGTCGGTTGCGCCCATATAGCCCGCCTCAACAACGGTGAATTCCGCGCCCGTCGCCATTAGGCGGATAGTCTGCCCGGTGCGCACCTCGCCGTCCATAACGCGGACGTAAATAATTACCCCTTTATAGCTGTCGTAAAAGCAGTCGAAAATCAACGCCTGCAAGGGTTTGCCGTTGTCGCCTTTGGGGGCGGGAATGTCCGTAACAATGCGCTCTAAGACCTCCTCCACGTTTGTGCCCATTTTGGCGGAGATACGGGGCGCGTCCATAGCGGGAATGCCTATAACGTTCTCAACCTCGCTGCAAACCCGGTCGGGGTCGGCGGAGGGCAGGTCAATCTTATTCACCACGGGCATGACTTCAAGATCGTTCTCAATGGCGAGGTAGGTATTGGCGAGGGTCTGCGCCTCGATACCTTGGGAGGCGTCCACCACAAGGACAGCCCCCTCGCACGCCGCAAGGGAACGTGAAACCTCGTAATTAAAGTCCACATGCCCGGGTGTGTCGATGAGGTTAAAAACGTAAGTCTGCCCGTCGCGGGCGGTGTAATTGAGCCGCACGGCGCGGGCTTTTATGGTAATGCCCCGCTCCCGCTCGATGTCCATATTATCGAGGAGCTGCTCCTCCATATCGCGCTTGGCGACGGTGGAGGTCAGCTCGAGAATGCGGTCGGCGAGGGTGGACTTGCCGTGGTCGATATGTGCAATAATGCAGAAATTGCGGATATTTTGCTGTTCGTACACGCTAACACTTCCTTAAAAAACGATAATTTAATTATAGCACATTTTTTTGGAAATGTAAAGAAAAAGCCTGTCAATACTTTTTTGTAAAAAAATATTGACAAACCGAAAAAAATGTGCTAAAATAAAATTGCGGGTAACCGCAGGATAACGCACCACGCGGCGGACGGCTGTTCCCCCTCTTCAATCCGAAAGGGGGTGGGTAATATGAACGTTAG
>JAMPDU010000125.1 GCA_023665505.1 Ruminococcus sp. | reverse complement strand
CCAATTCGCGTAAATACAGGCTCAAATGTTACATATAGGCGGTTTCCGCTTATATGTTACGTATGAGCGCGTTACGTAAACGCACTGAAAACGGTTACAGTTGCCGTGAACCTGTGTCCTCCAATATCCAACCCTCAGCCCAAACCCGACAAATTAACCCGCGAAGATTTAACCGCGCTAAAGAGAGCAAAAGCTCTCTAATAGCGTAGCGGGGGTGGAGGAGAGTAAGGAAAAAGAGAGCGCGAGGGGAAAGACCTTAGGGAGGGGGAGGGGGCGTGCGTGCGCCCAACTGTTACAACTGAAGTCCCCTCCCCCTTCCTATGGTCTGTCCCTTCGCTCCCGTTGTAACAGTTTCAAAACAAACCAGCTAAAATTCAAAAATAAAGAAACAGTTTATAAAGAACCCCCCCAACCGTCAAAAAACAGACCACAAATCTGTTAATATAAAAAAATTAAAAGAAATGAGGAATTAAAATTGTCAGAAAAAATTAAAAGAACCCTTGCGGCGGCAGCCGCGGTAATGATGTGCTGTACCGCTTTGACGGGCTGCGGAAACGGCGAAACGGCGGAGAATACCCCGTCCGAAAGCGTGACCGCTGCCGATAACGGCGGCGCGGAAACAACGGCGGCGGAAGTTACCGAACCCGCCGAAAACAACGAAGTAGACCCAAGCGTACCCGTAAATTTGGAAGAGGGAGTGACCGACAAAATGTACAGCAGAGCTATTATGAACGAGGGAAACACCGCAAGGCTTGCGGCGGCTATGAAAAAGGCTCAGAACGGCGAGGAAATTACCGTGGGCGTTATCGGCGGCTCTATCACTCAGGGAAGTCTGGCGTCCTCCCCCGCCAACTGCTACGCCTCGAAATTCAACGACTGGTGGGTTAATAAGTTCCCGAACGCAAAAATAAATTTTGTCAACGCGGGCATTGGCGGCACTAACAGCTATTTGGGCGTACACCGCGTCGACGGCCAGCTTTTGGCGTACGACCCCGACGCGGTTATCGTTGAGTTTTCGGTAAACGACACCGACGCGCTCAGCAACAGGAATTCCTACGACAGCCTTGTGCGGAAAATCCTCGCCCACGGTTCAAATCCCGGGGTAATACTGCTGTTCACCACAATGGAGGACGGAACGAGCTTGCAGGACGTGCACAAGGAAATAGGCGAGGCGTACGACCTGCCCATGATAAGCTATCACGACGTTGTGTACCCCGAGGTTGCGGCGGGTACGCTTGCCTGGAAAGACATTTCCCCCGACAACATTCACCCCAACGACGCGGGGCACGACATTATCAATCAGCTTGTGAGCCGCTATCTTGACGGCATTTACGACAGCCTTGACAGCATTGCGGACGAGCCTGCGGCGTTTACGGACGCGCCCCTTACAGGCGATTACTACGCAAACGCGAAAATGCTCAGCGCGGCGGACATTACCGCCGACATGAACGGTTTCGAGGTTGTGGAGAAGGACTTTTACGACCAGTTTCACAACAACTGGAAAACCACCGCGGGTGGCAGCATGACTTTTGAAATCGAGTGCCGTAATTTGGGAATGTTCTTTATGTGCACCGTCGACGGCAAAAGCGGCAAGTTTGAGGTTTACGTCGACGGCGAGCGGAAAGGCACTCTCAACGCCGATTTCAGCGGCGGCTGGGGTAACTACGGCGAGACCCGGCAGGTGCTTTTGGGCAAGGAGACCGCCAAACACACCGTTGAAATAAAGCCCGCCGAGGGCAGCGAGGAGAAAGGGATTACTGTTCTTGGGGTTATGGCGAGTTGAAGTGGTAATTAATAATTAAGAATTAATAATTAATAATGAAAACGTCCCTTTAATTGGGGACGTTTTTACGCTATTGTAGGGGCGTGACAGCGGGACGGGAAACCCGTCCTCTACAAAGGTACAATAACCCGTACAAAAAATTATTAATAAAAAGAAAAACTGCCGCGCCCACGCGCGGCAGCCCGAAAATATGAACCGATTGCCTTATCTTGTTTCCTCGGCGAAACCGCTTTCAACAAGCTCGATAAGTCCCGATACAGCGGCCTCTTCGTCTGCGCCGTCAGCGATAATTCTGATTTGAGTACCGCCGACAATGCCCAGAGAAAGGATACCAAGCAGCGACTTAGCGTTTACGCGGCGCTCTTCCTTTTCAATCCAGATAGACGACTTGAACTCGTTGGCTTTCTGGATAAAGAAAGTCGCGGGACGCGCGTGAAGACCAACCTGATTTTGAACCATTACATCTTTAACAAACATAATACTCTCTCCTATCTCATTTCTTTGCATTGGATACGTGGGTTTCTATCTATACATTTATTATACCCTGCAATTCGCTTTAAGTCAACGGGAATTTGTTACGAAAATACCATTCCGGGAAAATTTCTGCTTTTTGAATTAATTATGGTATGTTACCGCGCCATACTTTTGTTGATATTAACGAAATTTATTACCTATCAACAGTTTTCAACACATTTTTATAGTTAATTTGCCAAAGTTTTTTAACATTTAAACGTTTAAAATTTCATTGACAAATCACAATTTCCTATTATTTTCCAATTTTGTTAACAAATCGGGTCTCCGCTCTTGTGTAATTTTCACAGCCTCGCTATGGCGGTACTCCTCAATATTCTTGTGGTGACCCGTCAGCAGTACCTCCGGGACGCGCTCTCCCTCCCAAACCTCGGGGCGGGTGTAGTGTGGGTACTCCAAAAGCCCCGAAAAATGGCTCTCCTCACGGAAACACTCTTCCGAGGCAAGCACCCCGTCGCACATACGGGCAACCGCGTCCGTGACAGCCATGGCGGGCAGCTCGCCGCCGGTTAGAACATAGTCCCCGATAGAAATCTCCTCGTCCACAATTTTGTCAATGACCCGCTGGTCTACCCCCTCGTAGTGTCCGCAGATTATGAAAATATTGGGAAGTTTTGACAGTTCCACCGCCCGCTGCTGGGTGAAAACCGTACCCTTTGGGGACATATATATAGTGTGAGGTTTCTCGGGAAAGTCCGCCGTAACCGCCAAAAAACAGCGGTAAATCGGTTCAGCCTGCATAACCATGCCCATGCCGCCCCCGTAAGGCGTGTCGTCCACCCGGCGGTGCTTGTCTGTGGAGTAGTCCCGAATTTGGTGGCAGCGTATCTCGATTTTCCCCGCCTTGCGTGCCCTGCCCACAATGCTCTCCCCGAGGACAGCCTCGCACATCTCGGGGAAAAGGGTTGCAATATCAATCCTCATCGAAAAGACCCTCCAGCACGTGTATTTTCATTATACCGTTTGTAATATCGGTACTTATAACAACATCAGGTATAGCGGGAATAAGGCGAATTTTACCGTTTTTATCCTTAATATGGTAAACATCATTCGCCCCCGTAAAAGAAACCTCGCAAAGCTTTCCGTACTCCTCGCCGCTGTCGTTGTCAACCACATTCAGCCCCACAAGGTCCTGGACGAAGTACGCACCCTCTTCAAGCTCCACGTCCTCGCGGTCCATATACAATATTTTATTCCTGATACTCTGCGCCTGTTCCACGGTGTCCACGCCCTTTATCTTCATAAGCACCACGTTTTTGTGGGGGTGGGAGCGTGTTATCTCCACGGGCGTTTCCCCCTTGTCGAAGTAAAGCGTTTCAAACTCGCACAAAAATTCTTGGGAGTCGCACCAAGGCTCAACCCGCACTTCCCCCTTAAGCCCCTGCACGGCGACTATTTTGCCTATTTCAAGAAAGCGTTTCGGCATTTTCCATCATCTCCGATTTGTGATTTTTTTCCATATCCGCAAGCAGCTTTTCGCAGCACTGCCGATAATAGTCTGTTTTATAGAAATTTTTGCAGTAGTTTATGCAGTCCCAAGCGGCGGCTTTGTTGCCCATACTTGCAAGGTTCATCGCTTTCCAGTAGCAAAGCACGGTCATCATATTTTCGTCGGGTATACGGTTTTCGGGTCGCACGTAGGCAGAACCCGCCCTCATACCAATATCGAGGAGCTGCAAGCTCGTTTCGTACCGCCCGCAGAAATATTCGTACATACCCAACGCCAAAGACACAACTGCACCGTACATCGGGCTGCTTTTATACGTGTTCAGATAATAAAATCCCTTTTGGTACGCATCGGCGGCATGGTCTAAATCGCCTTTAAGCAGGTACGCCATAAGCAGCGCGGCATAGTACATATGCGCGTTTGACGGCATTTCGGAATAAATGCTGCTGTCAATATTATCCAGTTTGGCGAGAGCCATATCGGGCATTCCGCAGTTTGTGTACGCCAACGCCGAGATTATGCCGGACTGAAAAGTCGGGTCGGTAATTTTATCCTGTTCATCGAAAAAACGCTGCGTATAACCCTCCGTGCGTTCAATTTTGCCCGCCTCGCTAACGGTATTTTGGATTTTACGCACCTTTAGCTTTCCCGCGGCAATTCCTGCCGCAATTCCCGCCAAAAGGCAAACCGCCCCGATTGCAAAGTTATGGAAGATTATGCTCAATGTAAAGCCAATAGCTGTAAAAAGACAAAAAACGCCCGCAAAATAAATTTTTTCAACCGTTTTATTAATTTGTTTCAAAGTCCAGCTTGCCATTTTTTCGTAATTGGCATACTGCGCCCTGATTTGCTCCTCGGTAAGGTGCTGTCTTTCGTTTGCCATATTCCCCTCCTAAAAATTATACAAAAAGGGAAATAAACATATTTCCCTCTGTAATATTCGCAATAAATAATACTATCGGTAATCAAAAATCAGTCAGATTTCAAGAAATTAGTCAATTTCTACCATAATCTTCTGATTGACCTTGCCCGCGCCCGCCCGCATAACCGTGCGGATAGCCTTGGCAATTCTGCCCTGCTTGCCGATAACCCGACCCATATCGTCGGGAGCGACGTGGAGATGATAAACGACAATGCCGTCGTCGTTAGGCTCGTCAACGTCAACGCTGACCGCGTCCCTGTCCTCCACAAGACCGTAAACAATGCTGAAAAGCAAATCTTTCATAAAACCAATCCTTTCGTTTTCGTCATACGTAAGCAAAGCCCATAGGTAACGAAATCAGGGGACTTTGCCCTCGGATAAAATTCCCGCCGCTGTAAACGGGGACGAACCCTGTCCGCCCCGAACATTGGCTTGCGTAAAACTGTACAGCAAGTCCCATAAACGAAATTTTCGTGTCGGAAACAAACTGCCCTTACAACCGTAAGCGGCGGCAAGGGTAAAGGCTCAGCCTTTTATTTCACGCCGTTTTTCTCGAACAGTTTCTTAACCGTTTCGGTAGGCTGCGCGCCGTTAGCCATCCACTTCTTAGCCTTTTCGGCGTCGATTTTAACGGTGGAAGGCTCGGTTGTGGAATCATAGTAGCCTATCTCCTCGATAAATCTGCCGTCTCTGGGGTATCTGGAGTCAGCCACAACAATTCTGTAGAAAGGGTTTTTCTTTGCGCCCATTCTCCTAAGTCTGATTTTTACTGCCATTTATATTCACCTCCTGTTAGAAGATAGAAGTTAGAGGATAGAGGATAGAATTTGTACTTTTTACAAAGCACGAACCTCGCTCTCTGTTTATCAAAACGCTTTTAGCGTAGTGAACTACTTAATGGTGACAAGTTCTTGACCTTGCCTTTGCTTTCGGTTTAACGCTGCACACGGCTTTTTTGCCGCAGCTGTCGCAGTACCCGTCCCCGTCGTCATCTGTAAAGGTACAGCCCTTTTCACAATAGTAACCCTTGTTTCCGCACTCGTCGCAGTACCCGTCTCCGTCATTGTCTGTAAAGGTGCAGTCCTTTTCACAGCAGTAGGAAATTTTTTCCGTACGGTCGCTGCGGTGCGAGCGGTGATGTCCCCCGTGAGCGGAAACCGTAATTCCCGCCGTGCCGAGCGTCAAGGCAAATATTGTTAAAATTGTTAAAACTTTTTTCATAAAGCATTCTCCTTTCAAAGTCAAAGCGTTGGCAAAATGTACATATTAAAGACAATTACCGCCGCGATAAAGCAGATAACGCCGATGGCGATATAAATTGCCTTTGTGTATTTGTGCCTGAAAACCGCGTCCAAAAGCTCAAATGAATTAGTTTTTTCGGCGTCGGGATTTTTCTTGTACCACCGTTCCAAAAACATATACGTGAACGGCTGAACCAAAACCGAAATACCAATCGCAATAAGCGCGCAAAACAAAAATTTCATATTTTCCCTCCGTTCAAATCAGCCCCACCAGCATTGCAATGCCGTAAAACATCATAAACATACCGCCGAGCACGCTTAAAAGCCGCACCGTATCGCGTTTCATACGCCTGTGCTTGACGTTGCACAGATAATCAATATACCATTTAATGTCAAATATGCCCGCAACCGTCAGAAAACCGCCGATAAATACGAAAAACAAAGCCCAGAGAAAATCCGGTATTTTCATCTTTTTCCTCCGTTTACAGCCACCCGGCAAGCACCGCCGCGCCGTAAGCAATCAGCAGAACCCCCGCCGCCCCGATAAGAAACCGCAGGACGTTCCTGTTCTTTAAACGCTGCCTTGGCATACCGTTTCGGTACGACCAATAGTCGATAAACCATTTCCAGTCTTTGACAGCGGCAATCACGCAGAAAAGTCCAACCGCCGCGAAAAGTACAAAATACAGAACTTTCATCGGACGTTGCTACATCAGCGGCGGCATACCGCCCATTGGGGGCATACGCAGCTTGTTTTTCCTGCCCTTGCCGTTTTTGCCCATAACGCCGAACTGTTTCATCATCTTCTGCATTTCCTCAAACTGCCGCAGCAGCCTGTTCACGTCCGCCACGGAGTTTCCGCTGCCCGCCGCTATGCGCCGCTTGCGCTTGGGGTCTATTATGGACGGTTTCGCCCGTTCCGCGGGGGTCATTGAGAGAATTATCGCCTCTATGCGCTTTAGCTGACTGTCGTCGATGTCCGCGTCCTTTATCTTGTCCCCAACCCCCGGCAGCATACCGATTATCTGCTTTAACGGACCCATTTTTTGTATCTGTTTCATCTGCTCCATAAGGTCGGTAAGGTCAAAGCTGTTCTCTTTGAGACGCGCCGACAGCTTTTTCGAGTTTTCCTCGTCAAAGGTGGACTGCGCCCGCTCTATCAGCGTCAGCATGTCCCCCATTCCCAGTATTCGCGACGCCATTCGCTCCGGGTGGAACTGCTCGAAATCGCCCAGTTTCTCGCCCGTACCCACAAACTTGATAGGCTTGCCCGTCACCGCCAGTACCGACAGCGCCGCGCCGCCCCTTGTGTCGGAATCAAGTTTCGACATCAGCACGCTGTCAATTCCCAGCGCGTCGTCGAAAGCCTTTGCCACGTTCACCGCGTCCTGACCCGTCATAGCGTCCACCACAAGCATAATCTCGTTGGGCGACGTTTCGGACTTTATGGTCTTAAGCTCGTCCATAAGCTCCTCGTCGATGTGCAGACGACCCGCCGTGTCAAGAATTACCAAATCGTTGCCGTAATCCTTTGCGTGCTTGACAGCCTCTCTGGCGATTGTAACGGGGTTAATCTGTCCCATTTCAAAGACCTTTACCCCCGCCTTTTCGCCCACAACCTGCAATTGGTTGATAGCCGCGGGACGGTACACGTCGCAAGCCGCAAGCAGGGGACGTTTGCCCTGTTCCTTGAAAAATTTGGCAAGTTTAGCCGCGTGGGTGGTCTTGCCCGAACCCTGCAAACCGCACATCATAATAATGCAAGGCGGCTTTGAGGGGAAATTTATTCTCGCGTTGCTGTCGCCCATAAGAGCGATAAGCTCCTCGTTTACAATCTTGATAACCTGCTGTCCCGGGGTAAGGCTTGTCAGTACCTCCTCGCCCACGGCGCGCTCGGAAACCTTTGAAACAAAGTCCTTGACGACTTTGTAGCTCACGTCCGCCTCAAGAAGAGCCATACGGACTTCCCGCATAGCCTCCTTAACGTCCGCCTCGCTGAGCTTTCCCCTGCTTTTAAGGCGTTTAAACACGGTATTCAGTTTTTCGGAAAGTCCCTCAAACGCCATAAAAAGCACTCCTTTTAGAAGTAAGATTTGAGATGTAAGAGGTAAGAAATTACCCCGCCTCAATATTAATAATTTGTAAATTTTTTGTTATATTTTAAAACAAGTCTTTATTCTTTTCCGCAAGCTCGGCAATACGCTCCGCGCGGCGCGCAATTGCCAGCGGATTGCACCCGCCGCCGCACTCGGCTTTGATGTCCGCCGCCGCAGCCGTAAGCTCGCTTATCAGCCTGCCGTATTGGTCGGAACGCTCCGCCAGACGGAACTTTTCCTCCATTTCGTAAAGGGTCTGCTCGCCCCGCTTGATGCTGTCCCGCACGCCTTGGCGGGTGATTTTCTCGTGCTCGGCGATTTCCGAAAGGGAGAGATCCTCGTTGTAGTATAAGTCGATAACGTCCCTCTGCTTGTCGGTGAGCATAGGGGAATAATAATCCAGCAGCACCGAAACCCGCAAATCCTTTTCGGTATTCATCACGGCAGACCTCCTAACGGTTGTAAAGCAAATTACTTTACATATTATACTACATATTGATTGTTTTGTCAAGGGGTTTCGGAAAAAAATTCTATATTTTATTTTCCGTGGGCACGATTGAGAGCGTGTACCCCAACGGGCTTAAAATTTTAAACAGCGTGTCAATCTGCGGCGTTGAGCGCATGCTTTCAAGCCTTGCAATGGCGGGCTGCTTTACGCCGCTTATCTCGGCAAGCTCCCGCTGGGACAAGCCTTTTTCCTCTCTTGCCTCGATTATTTTGCCGATGAGCGCGGTTTCAAATTCTATCCGCGCTCTTTCGGCGGGGGTAACTCTTGTTTCGTCGCTGAGGTAGTCCTCAAAGGTATCGAATTTTTCGCCGTTGATGTTAATGCTCATTTTATTTGCTCCTTTCCAAAAAATCTTTAAGTTTCAAACGCGCCTGCTGTAATTCTTTGGGCGGCGTTTTTTGAGTTTTCTTTACAAAATGGTGCAGCAAGACAAATTTATTATCTTTCCAAAAAAAGAAAAATATGCGGTTCTTTAACGGTCTTAATTCCCATATATTCCCTTCGATATGCTTTACGACAGGCTTGCCGATTTTAGTGCCGTACTGCATAAGCGAATTGATATAGGTGAGTATTTTCATTCTGTTGATACGGTCTGTTTTGCTTGTTTTCGCCTTTTCGCCGAGTTCGTCAAGATAGTCTTTTATTTCGGACTTGCCGTTTTTGTCGCGGTAGAAAATTATGTCGTACATGTTTATATGCTCCTCGTTACTATATTCTATTATTATGATAACACATTTGTTATCATAAG
>JAMPDU010000124.1 GCA_023665505.1 Ruminococcus sp. | reverse complement strand
TTATTAATTAAAAAAGAACGGTGGTAAAAAATATGATTAAAGACGTTCAGCAGGAAATACTGCGGATTAAAAAGGAAAAGCAAATTACCGTCCTCGCCCACAGCTATCAGGCGGAGGAAATTCAGGAAATAGCCGACTACACAGGCGACAGTTTCCGCCTGTCGGAGCTTGCCAAAACCGACAAAAACAACACCGTGATTATGTGCGGCGTACACTTTATGGCGGAGACCGTCAAACTGCTTTCTCCGGGCAAAAAAGTCATTCTCGCCAAAGAGGGCTGCGGCTGCCCAATGGCGGAACAGCTTGACGTTGACGAGCTGCGCCAGCTTAAAAAAATGTACCCCGACCACACCGTTGTGGCGTACATAAACACCACCGCCGCCCTTAAAACCGAGTGCGACGTGTGCGTGACCTCCTCGTCGGCTGTGGAAATTTGCCGCAAAATCGAGAACGGCAAAATTTTATTTATTCCCGACTGCAATCTGGGCGCGTTTGTGGCGGAACAGCTCCCGGAAAAGCAGGTCAAGCTCATTCAGGGCGGCTGCCCAATTCACGCGGCTGTCACCGAAAAAGAGGCTCTCGCCGCAAAAGAAAAGCACCCGGACGCGCTGCTTTTGGCGCACCCGGAATGCGTCCCGGCGGTGACGAAACACGCCGACTATATCGGTTCCACAAGCGGCATAGTAAATTTTGCCAAAAGCTCAAAGGCGAAAGAATTTATTATCGGCACGGAAATTTCAATCGCCGAGCATTTGCAGTTTGAGTGCCCCGAAAAGGAATTCTACCCGCTTTCAAAGCACCTCATCTGCCCCAACATGAAACGCACCACCCTTATGGACGTACTGAAAGCGCTGAACGGCGGCGGGCTTGAAATCGAGATGTCCCCCGAGGTAATGGAGAAAGCCTCGGCGTGCATAAATAAAATGCTGGAATTGGGGTAATTTTAGGGCTGAGTTTATAAAAAATTCCCGCATACCGTTTTGGCGGTATGCGGGTTTTTATTGCTCCAAATTATTTTCTTTGCAGTACTCCGTGTACGCCTGCTCCAAAAGCTTAAAGTCGCAGGAATTTTTTACAAGCTGTTCGTTTACTTTATTGGTTACTCTGAAATACGTTTTTTCAGCCTGTTTGAAAATTTTGTCCCGCTCGCGTCTGCAAAAAGCAAGCTCTTTGGATATGTGTACTCTGCTGTACTCGTTTGCCGCGGAATTTATATCCAGTTTAATCAAGCACGAACGCGGTACGGGGAGCATGTACGCAAAACGGAGCGAACCTAAAATTTTCGTTTTATCTTTTTTGTCCCGAATTAAAATTACATCTTCGTGATTTTTGCTGTACGACGAAACGGGGACAAAATAGTTCATATTATTTATAGTCATAACCGCGCCGAATACAAATTTGTCCGAAGTTTTATACTGAATATTCGGCACGCAGGTATGCCCCGCCTTTTCGCGTTCAAATTTTTTCAAAAAGTCTATGTAGTTATTGCTTACATGATAAAAATAATTTTCCATACGTCCTCCAAAAAACAATGGGGAGCGGCGTTATTCCGCACTCCCCACGGTTTGATGATTGTTTTTAGTCTGCCCTTAATGGCGGTGAGCGCCGGTTATCCAAGTCTGCCCTTACGACCCTGACAGGGGTCTTGCGGCGGTGAGCGCCGGTTATCCAAGTCTGCACTTAAACCCTAACAGGGGTTCTGCGGCGGTGAGCGCCGCGAGAATGTACAATCACAAAACATTCAAAGTCATACGACTTCCTCGCTTATTATTATACACCGAGCATTTAATTATGTCAAGAGTTTTTTTAATTTTTACTGCCCGTACTTCCTCAAAATCTCCAGCAGGACTTCCGCGTCCCGCTTTTGGTTGGGGAAATCGCAGTCGTACACTTTTGGCGAAACCTGAAACTTTATCTTCTGCTTTTTCCCCGCCGAGGGGAATTCGGCGTACACCTGATACGTACCCAAAAGGGACTTTTTCACCGTCAGCTTTTGCGCCGCGGAAAGCGCGAACGCGTCCCGCTGGAACTCGCCCATACCCCAATAGGCGCGGGCGCAGAGCAGCCGCTCCTTGTCGGTGACGGCGGCAAAGCCTATGTACATCGCCTTATTGCTCGCAAAAAAGCCCGTCTGCTTGAAAGCGCAGTACACCGAGCATGCCAGCCGCTCGTCGGGGTAAATCATTCCGCCGATAATCTCGTCCATAAAATCCTGCGTAAATTTCATAATGTCCTCCCAAATTTTTACTCTTTTACGGACTGTACTGCCGCCGCTTTTTCGTCGGGAATTTCCTGCTCACCGTCAGCGGGCTGTTCACCGGCAGCCGTCTCCAGCTCTTTCCCGAGGAGAGAGGGCAGCTCCATTCCCGCCTGCTTGAACACCTCGTTAAGGGGCGGCACGGACTTCATCATACCCGAGATAAAATCGGCTGTAGCCGTGTTGCCGTCGCCGTTTTTGCCGCCGTCCCAAACGGTAACTTTGTCGATTTTAATATTTTTAACGGCGTCAACCTGAATGCGCATAAGCTCTTCCAGCTTGTCGGCGACGAGCATTTTCACCGCGGAATCCGCGTCCCCCGCCGCCTGAATGAGAGTACGCATACCCTCGGCTTGCTTTTGGAGTATCTCCTGCGCGCCGCGAGCCTCAGCCTCCATTTTGGCGAACAGCGCGTCCGCCTCGCCTCGAGCCTTGCGGCGAAGTACTTCTGCCTCCGCCTCGGCGGCTATTTCGGCTTTTTCCTTTTCGATTTGCGCCTTGACGATTACGTCCGCCTTTTGAGCGGCCATTTCAAGCTCGGCGCGCTTGTTTTCCGCGTCCCGCTGGGCGGCGTACGCCTCTTCCTTTGCCTTTGCGGCTTGAACAGCCTCGGCGGCGGTGGCGGTTTTGAGAGCCTCCGCCTCTTTTTCGCGGCGGTTCGCCTCGGACTGGGCAACGGAAACCTTTGCGTCGTTTTCGCCCTCGATAGCGGCGGCGTTTGCTGCGGCAACCTGAATACGCTGCTCTTTCATAGCGTTTGCCTGACCGATTTCACCGTCTCTGCTTGTCTGGGCAACGGCGATTTTAGCGTCGTTTGTAGCCTTAGCCTCAGCCTCAGCCTCTTTTTGGCGGCGTACGGACTCGGACTGTGCAACCGCGATTTTGGCGTTGTTTTCACCCTCGATGGCGGCGGCGTTTGCTGCGGCGACTTGGATACGCTGGTCTTTGCGGGCGTTCGCCTCGCCGATTGCGCCGTCTCTGTCCTTTTCGGCAACGCTCTTTTTCGCGTCGTTTATAGCCTTTGCGGCAGCCTCTTTACCGAGAGCGTCGATGTACCCCGACTCGTCGTTAATGTCGGTAACGTTAACGTTGATGAGCCGCAGACCGATTTTCTTAAGCTCGATTTCAACGTTGTTGGACACCGCAACCAAAAATTTATCGCGGTCGGTATTGATTTCCTCAATCTCCATTGTGGCGATAACGAGACGGAGCTGTCCGAAAATAATATCCTTTGCAAGCTCCTGCACCTCAGCCATTTTCAGACCCAGCAAACGCTCGGCGGCGTTCTGCATAATTCCGGGTTCGGTGGAAATTCCCACCGTAAAACGGGACGGAACGTCCACCCTGATATTCTGCTTGGAAAGGGCGTTTTTAAGGTCAACATTGATAGAAATAGGGGTCAGGTCAAGGTACTGAAACGACTGAATAATCGGCACAATAAAAG
The DNA here is from genome assembly GCA_023665505.1 of Ruminococcus sp. GTDB lineage: Bacteria > Bacillota > Clostridia > Oscillospirales > Ruminococcaceae > RGIG8773. The sequence continues at coordinate 5,827 of JAMPDU010000124.1, read as the reverse complement.
CCGCGCCGCCGTGAATACACTTGGCGCTTTTAGCCTGCCCGTTCTTGTCCGTGCCGACTTTACCGTAGATTACCATAATTTTGTCCGAGGGACATTTTCTGTACCTCGACAAAATAGCCGCCACCGCCGCGAAAAGCACCACAACGATAACGCAGACCGCAATTAAAACTTCGGGATTTTCCATAATTTAAACCTCCAAAAAATATAGTTTACAGTTGACGGTGTACAGTTGACAGTTAAGTCAGCACCGCAACATTTATGTAAAAAATAATTATGTACTTTTATTAAGATAATATTTTCCGTCGGACGTTTGCTTTAAAATATTCTTTTTAACCAGTCTTTCGGCGACCCCGAAAACGTCGTTGGGGTTAAAAATTCCCGCCTGCCGGAGAGTTACCGCGCTTTCCTCGGAAAACGCGCCGCATTTTTCAATTCCGTCCAAAATTATTTTTTGTCTCATCAGCAATGCCGCCGCAACGCTCATAAAATCACGCTCCTTAAACAGTGTACAGTGTATAGTGTATAGTTGACAGTTAAGTCTGCACCGCAACATTTATGTAAAAATTAATTATGTACTTTTTTCTTTTTTACTTTTGCGGAATTAATTTTTTCCGCAAAAAAATCAATAAATTTTTCGAGAAAAACCTCGGCGACGTCGGCGGCTAATTCAATTAAAAATTCCATAAAATCACACTCCCAACTATTAACTGTCAACTTTCAACTATCAACTTTTTCGACTACCAGCACTTCCCCGTTAAGGTCGGTAACGCGCACAACCGTCCCCGTTTTCAGCAGCTCCTTTTCGTTTGAAACCGCGCTGCACTCCATAAAACGCCCCTGCAAGGTCAGGGTGACTTTCCCCTCGCCCTCGCCGTTCGGCGGAATTGGTATGTACACCGCCGCCGTTTCGCCGATAGCGTTGCGGAAGTCCACCGTGCCGTTTTCCGCAAGCTTGCCGCTTATCTGCACCAGCTTGGCGACGCCGTACATCGCGAAAAATCCCGCCACGAAACCGAGAGGGACAGCCCCCACCCCGGGAATTCCCATGCTGACCCCCGCTATGGAAGTCCAGCCGAAAACCGCCAGAAACGCCACAATTCCCTGCACCGTAAACAGCCGCAAATCCGCGAAATTCCCGTGAACGTGGGTAATCGAGCCGTCGTCCCCTTGGGGGCAAACGTCCCCGTCCATATCGGTGTCAACGCCGAAATCAACGTCCGCAGGGGCGTCGATATTCACGTCCATATCAACGTCCGCGCCCATATCAATTCCGCCCGTGTCGCTTAAATTTATGTCGCCGTCGCCGTCAATTCCAGCCACGGAAAAAATCGTCTGCAACAGCAAAATCAGCGTTGACGGCACGGCAATGCAGTACAAAACCCGCGACAGCATCGACAGGCTTTCCCACCATTCGCTCATATTCATAACCTCCTATAGCAAGGGACGTTCCGTCCCGCAATTTTGTGTAAATATCATTTACCTATATTATACATTCTTATCAGCCGTTTGTCAAGTAAATTTTAAAGAAAATGTACCAAAATATTAAGAACGGCATTGACAAAACGGTCAAAAAGCAAACGCAGGGCAAAAATATTGCCGTAAAAATATTTTTCGGTAACATAAATCCGCCGCCCTCGCTTATTGGTAAATTTAATTTACCTTTATTATATACCGCGCCGACGGCTTTGTCAAGGGGTTTTAAATTTTTTTTGGGAAATTTTAATTACCCTCTTGCTTTTTCGGAAATAATGTGATACAATAGAGTAAATATTATTTACTTAAACGCGGAACGGAGGTTACTGAAATGACCGCAATTGAGCGCGGAAAGCGCATAAAAGAGGCGCGCATACTGAAAAAAATGACCCAGAGCGAGGTGGTGGGCGATTTTATTACGCGGAATATGCTCAGCCAAATCGAAAGCGGCGCGGCGACGCCCTCCGTGAAAACCCTTGAATATTTGGCGGAAACCCTCGATATTCCCATCGGGGAGCTGCTGCCCGGGGGCGAGGAAAGTCAGCGGGAACAGAACGTCCCCGCGGAAAGGCTTGTGCGGGCAAAGGGGCTTTTTGCGGAAAATCTTTGCGTCGAGGCTATGGAGGAAATCGGCTCGGAGGCGGACTGGGGCGGGCTTTCCGACGAGTTCAGCGCGGTGAAGGCAAGGTGTCTTTTAAAGCTGGCGGAGCAGCTTGCGGAGGAGGACACGGTGAAGGCGGTGGAGTACGCCAAAGAGGCGGCAAAGCTGGCGGAGACGGGATTTTACGCCAACCTCGCCCTGAAAGCCGAGGCGTTGAAATTGGTGAGCGTTTTGGCGGAAAAATTGGCAAAATATTACTCCCAACTTATTACAGTTGAAAAATAATTTTAGGGGCGGATTTTTTACCCGCCCCTGCATTATTCACTTTCTCTTCATGCCCCTCAAATACCGCGCCGTCTCCGCCGCCGTTTCGCCGCTGAGGACAAGTACCGCCGTCAAATTTATTGCCAGCATTATCCAGTTCATCACGTCCGCAGCCGCCCACACAGGCTCAAGCCGCGATACCGCACCGACAAACGCCGCGGCGGTGTAAAGTCCCCGAAAGGCGAAAAGTACGCCCTTGTTTTTGGTAATATATGTCAGACATTTTTCCCCGTAAAAATACCAGCCCAGCAGCGTGCAGAACGCGAAAATCATCGCCGCAGCCGCCGTGAAAACCGCCGCGCCGTCCCCCAAACCGCGGCGGAAACCCTCCGCAGCCATGGCAAGTCCCGTTTTGCCGCTGCTCTCCGCGCCCGTAACAAGAATTACCAGCGCGGTGAGGGTGCAGCAAACCACCGTGTCCAGCACTACCTCGGCAACCGCCCACATTCCCATTTGCACGGGCTCGGCGCAGTCCGTCTCCGTGTGGACCAGCACCGAGCTGCCCATGCCCGCCTCGTTGGAAAAAACTCCCCGCCGCAAGCCTTGGGACGCCGCCTTTTTCACCGCCGCCCCGCAAAGTCCCCCCAGGACTTGATTTAAGCCTATCGCCGAGGTGATTATGCACTTCAGCGACGGAAGTAAATTTTTGCCAAAAATTACAATTACTGACAAAGCTGTCAAAAAATACAAGACCGAAACCGCGGGAATTATCTTTTCGGCAGCCTCCGCGACCCGCCTCGCACCCCGAAAAATCACCGCCCCGCAGGCGATTGCCGTGACCGCTCCCGCGGCAATGGGAGAAATTCCCACCTCTCCCGCGGCGGAGGCTATGGAGTTGGTTTGGGTCATATTTCCAATTCCGAATGAGGCTGCGGCGCAGACGGCGGCGTACAATGTACCCATGGCGGGACTTCCCAAGGCTTTGGAAATATATGCCATTGGAGAACGTCCCCCGACGTTTTTGTACCGCACCCCCAGGACGTTTTCGGCGAAAGCGAGAGCCGTACCGAAGAGGGCGGACACCCACATCCAGAACACCGCCCCCGCCCCGCCGATGGAAATTGCGGCGGCAACTCCCACGATATTGCCTGTCCCCATTGAGGCGGCGAGGGCAGTTGACAATGCCTGAAACTGGGATATATTCCCTTTTTTGCCTTTTTCTTTTGGACTTTTCCGAAAGAGGGTGGACTTGAAAATATATACTATATGTATAAAATTAAAGCCCTTGATTTTTACCGTAAAGAACACTCCCGCTCCGAAAACGAGAAGTACCGTGCCGAAACCCCATAACAAATCGTTTAATTTGCTTAAAATATTACAAATTGTATCGTACATTTTTTCCTGCCTTTCAAAAATTTTTTCCGAAATATGTTTTCATTTCACGCAAAGTATGGTATAATAGAAATGTACCCGAAAATTTTAACTTAAGGATTTTTGCCGATATGAAAAAATATTACGCCGACAAAAGAAGTCTGAAATTCCTGCGGGCTGCAACTTTTCTTATAATCGCCTGTATAATTATCGCGTTAAAATACTTGCTGTATTATTTGGAAGAGCACTTCCCCGCCTATTTTTCCCTGCCGAAAATAACCGTCCCCGAAATAATCATATGGGCGGTGATAATCCTGTTAGTAACAGCTTATGTGGTTTTTCTGATGATTATTCTGCCGCTGTGGTACCGCTCGGTGAGCTACACCGTCTCGGCGGAGGAGATAGTGATACGCTCGGGGATATTCACAAAAAATACAAGCTGTATAAAAATGTCCGCCGTGCAGTACACAACGGCGGTTTCCATGCCTTTATCGAAATACACAAGTTTTAACTTTCTGTTCATAAATGCTTACGGCGGCAGGCTGGTCTGCCCGTTTTTGTCAACTCTTGATATGGAAGAAATTGCTAAAAAAATCCAGCAGTCGCTGGTGAGCAGAGGGGGGCTGTAAGTGAAACGTCAGCACAAAGTCGCGATACTGAAGTACACCACAAAAAACTTTTGGCTGCTTTTGATACCCCTTGTGCGGGGTCTTATCGCGGTGGGGTTCGACCTGTACAACTGGTTTCAGGGGGCGTATCTGGATATAATTGCCATTTCGCTGATGATAGGTCTGGCGGTGCTGAGGTGGCGGTTTGTGCAGTTCCAAATTTTGGAGGACGGCGTTGCCGTGAAAACGGGGGTGCTGCTGCGGAACGAGTTCACCGTGCCATACCGCGCCCTGTCCTGCGTGTCCTCCAAAAGGGCGATGTGGTTCAGACCCATAAAGGCGGTGACGGTTTCAATCGACTCGGACAGCCGCTCGGTGGCGAATAAACGGGGCGGCGCGGACATCGAAATAATCATGAAAATTGCCGACTACGACGAGCTGTACCAAAAAGCCCCCAACAATTCGGGGGCGGCAAAAATTACCTATTACGCCTCAAAGTACAATTTGATTTTCTTTTCGCTGGTATTCTCTTCCACTTTGTCGGGGGTAATTTTCCTGGGCACGCTCTTTATTCAGGGCGGACGGCTGGTGGGCGGCGAGCTTGAGCGTATCTTCATCACCGCCGTCACCGACGTGACAAGCCGCGTACAGACCATAATCAACGGCGTAACGCCCCTCACGGTCGCCCTGACGCTGGTAATCGCGCTGGGGTGGGGGTTCTCGTTTTTCAGCAATTTACTGCGGCACATCAACTTCAAGGCGCAGCGTTTCGGCGGCAGCATTATTGTGGAGAACGGCTTTTTCTCCCGCTGGAAATATTATGTAAACAGCGCGAGAATAAACTGCGCAGACCTGCGGCAGAACCTGCTGATGAAAGCCTGCAAGGTAATGTCGGTGCACGTCAGCTGCACGGGCTACGGCAAGAGCAGGAACGAAATTCCAGTGTTCGTGCCCGTCACCACGAGAAACAGGGTTATCGGCTCGATGAGGCTGCTGCTGCCTGATTTTACGGTATCCGACATAACTCTGAAAACCAAGGGGAGCTATATTTTGCCGTTCATATGGGCGCCTTTGCTTGCGGCGGCGGCGTTCCCCGTGGGGGCGGTTTTGGCGGTACGGTTTTTCCCGGGCTGGGGGAGCGTTGCCAAATTTCTCCTTATAATGGGAGAAATCCCCTCACTGTACATGCTTGCGGTGGGATTTACGGCAAAATTTTCCACAGGCATAGGCATTGGGGAGAGCACGGTAACCTTGCGGTACTGCCGTACCAATAAATTCCATACGGTGATAGTGCCGAAAGATAAAATTGTGTACGTGCGGCTGAGCAGGACGGTTTTTCAGCTTATGAACGGCACGGCGGACGTGTGGGTCTACACCCGTGGCGAGCGGGCGGCAAAGCATAGGATAAGGGGGATTCCCGCCGCCGACGCGGAGAGGTTTATGGGGGAGTATGGGAATTAAATAATTAATAATTAATAATTAATAATTAATAATTTTTTGTACCCTTTTT
>JAMPDU010000123.1 GCA_023665505.1 Ruminococcus sp. | reverse complement strand
ACCCGTCGCGGGCGGAAATTGAGAAATATTACGGCAGATACGGCGGCTGCGAGGTGTTTTTGTCGCGGTACAGCGGCGGCGAGGAGGCGGAGGATTACTGGTACGTTGCGGGGTATGAGTTTTATTTTCCGTGTCTCGGTTATTCGATTTATGTTCACAAAGACGGCAATATTTGGGAGCTTGACAAGGCGTACGAGGAGGGAATTATTGCCGAGGAGGACGTGAAAAAAATTGCCGAAAAGCATGGCGGAGCGCCCGCCGAAAAAACCGAACCCGATAATGTGGGCGTAACTTCAATGGAGTGGCGTGAGACGGAAAGAGTCCGCCGAAAGGAGCTTTGCGACTTCCGCAGGGAATTTGTGGAATTTATCGGGAAAACAAACTCCCAATACGCGGAGCTTGACCCTGCGGACGTACGGTTACAGCTTTACGGCGAGGCTGACGGCTGGGAGATTTTTCTGCCGCTGTACAAAATGAATATAACAGGCTATCCGACGATGTACGAGTATATTACAATCGGGGGGTACGAGTTTTATTTCCCCTGCTTGGGTTACGAGCTTTACGTCGCCGGGGACGGGGAGTTTTACGAGCTTGAAAACGCTTACGAAATGGGATATGTCGGCGAGGACGTTGCTGCCGCTGCGGCGGAGAATAATCACGCAAAGTATTTTTACGCGTTTGAGTAAATTTTGCGGCGGTACAATGTTACAAAAAAATTTTCGTGAATGTCTTGCAATTTTATGCAAAAAAAGGTATAATAATATTTAGGTGTGCGCCGGTGTGCCGAAGTACGCCGCAAGGCTGTTTTTTCGCCGTAAACAGCCCGAAAATACTATAACGGCGGGGAAGGCAGATTTTATGTTTAAGGAAATTACAGAAAATACCATTTCAAAGGCTAAGGAAGATATTGTCATTTCGCAGGGACTGCTTGCGCTTATCGCGGCGGTATCGTTTCTTACGGGACTTATTATAGGTATACTCTGCGCGTCGGGGTCGAAGTCCGAGAAACGCAGATGCAGACGGAGAAGAGGAAATTTTGACGCCGACGAGTACGTTCGCGAACTTAATTTTGATGATGACGACGACGACGGTTATGAATATTCTTTCTAAACAATGTTAAAAATTTACGGTAAAGGAATTACGAAAATATGAAACTTGGTATGGTTGGACTTCCCAATGTGGGAAAAAGTACGCTTTTTAACGCGCTGACTAACGCAGGGGCGGAGTCGGCGAATTACCCTTTCTGCACTATCGAGCCGAACGTGGGCATTGTTTCCGTGCCCGACGAACGTCTCGACAGGCTGAAAGAAATGTATCACCCCGATAAATTCACACCCGCAACCCTCGAATTTGTGGACATTGCGGGACTTGTAAAAGGCGCGTCCAAAGGCGAGGGGCTTGGCAACAAGTTCCTTGCGGACATTCGGGAGGTGGACGCTATCGTCCACGTTGTGCGCTGTTTTGAGGACATCGACATCATTCACGTTGACGGGGAGATAAATCCCCGCCGCGACATTGAAACCATTGATTTGGAGCTGATTTTCTCCGATATCGAGCTTGTGGAGCGGCGTATCGACCGCGCCAAAAAGGCGGCTAAGGGGGACAAGAAATTCCTCGCCGAGGCTGAATTTTTGGAGGACTTAAAGCGGCATTTGGAGGAGGGACATTCCGCCCGCTCATACGGCTTTACCCCCGAGCAGGAGGAAATTATCAAAACCACCCCGCTGCTGTCGGCAAAGCCCGTTATTTACGCGGCAAATCTCTGCGAGGAGGATTTCAAGAACAATATCGAAACTTCGGCGCATTACAAAACCGTCTGCGAAATAGCAAAGGCGGAAAATTCGGCGGTGCTGCCTATCTGCGCTCAGCTTGAGGCGGAAATTTCCGATATGAACGACGAGGACAAGGCTATGTTCCTTTCCGAATTGGGGTTGGAGGTTTCGGGTCTTGACAGGATAATCAAGGAGGGCTACGCTCTGCTGGGACTTATTTCCTATCTCACCGCGGGACAGCCCGAGGTTCGCGCTTGGACTATCAAAAAGGGAACGAAAGCTCCCCAGGCGGCGGGAAAGATACACACCGACTTTGAGAAAGGCTTTATCCGCGCCGAGGTGGTGAGCTTTGACGACCTTATGGCGTGCGGTTCAATGAATGCCGCAAAGGAAAAGGGACTTGTCCGCTCCGAGGGCAAGGAGTACATTATGAACGACGGGGACGTGGTTTTGTTCCGCTTTAACGTGTAACAGTCATATTTTAGGAGTGCGGTGCAATGGGCTTATCGGCGGTTTTTCCCGCACCGACTTTTATCTCGTCGGCAATTTGGGCGTTTTTGCGGCTTTTCGGCATAGGCTGATGCAATTTCGGCTGAGTATGAAAGCGGGGTATCAAAATCAATATCGGAGGGCGGTTTATATGGAGCCTGCAAACCTGTTAAGTGCCGCAAACCGCGACGAACTGCGGGCTTGGCTTGAAAAATATTACAGTACGGAAAAAGAGTGCTGGGTAGTTGTAAAGCGCGGAAAGCCTCGGGACAACGGCACGTTTTGGTACATAGACGCGGTGGAGGAGGCAATGTGTTTCGGCTGGATTGACAGTACAACGAAAAAACTTGACAACGGCATAACCGCTCAAAGGCTTGCGCCGAGAAGAAAGGGCAGCCTTTGGTCGGAACTGAATAAGGAACGCTGCCGCAGAATGGAAAAGCTTGGGCGTATGACAGATGCGGGGCGAGCCGTCCTGCCCGATATGTCGCCGTCGGGTTTTGTGATAGACTGCGATATTTTGCGCGCTTTGAAAGCCGACGGCGAAGTTTGGGAAAATTTTTGCGGCTTTCCCGATTTGTACAGGCGTGTTCGCATTGATACCATTCAGATAAAGAAAAAGCAGCCCGAGCTGTTTGAAAGCAGATTGCGTAAGTTTGTAGAAAATACGAAAAAGGGCGTTATGTACGGCGAATGGAACGACAACGGGCGTTTGCTGAATTATTGAATAAAATATTTATAAAAACGATTGACAACAGGTAAAATTTATGTTAGAATATTATACATTGAAAACGTTTACAAAGGGAGAGATTACTATGGAAAAAATTTACGGCGTACATATGGGAGCGGCTAAATGCTCCGTTGATTTGGGAGACGGCTCGGAAAGGGGAGAGTATGTAAATCAGGACTACATTCTCCGCACTTTGGGCAGACCCCACCGCGGTATCAGTCTGATGTACTGCTACTACCCCCTTGACAAGGAGTGGCCGGGCAGGATTTCCGAGGTTATGAAAGACGCGGAGGTGTCCTTTCAGTGGGACTACCCCTATGACGACTATTTCACCTACAAGGGCGGCTTGAACGGCACAACCGACGACGAGCCTTTCACCTGTATGCGGGACGTCCGCCGCCACGGGCAGGACGTTATTCTCACGCTGACGGTTGACCCGAACCTTACGGACGATTACCTTATTGCCATTGCAAAGGATTTGCGCCCATTCGGCAGAATGATGCTCCGTATCAACCACGAGGCGACGGGGGATTGGTTCTCCTTTACAAAGCGTACCACCTATCAAGGTGTGGCGGACTTTTTCGTGCATTTCAGCAAAATTATTCACCAGTACGCGCCCAACGTCAAGACCATAGCCTGCATAGGCGGCGTCGAGCACCCCGAAAAGGGCAATGAAATCGAAATGGAAAAGGAGTTCGCCCAATGTATTCCCGAGGCGGACATCTGGTCGGTGGACAAGTATATGGCTCTCCACTGGGGCTGGCCGTTCGACGTTGCCGAGCCGGGCGGGGGAAGTTACGGCAGGAGTAAAGTCCGTGACGTTTACAACCTTACAAAGCTAAGTTTTAACCGCTTTAAGGAGCTTAACGGCGGCACGGCAAAGCCTATGGTAATGTCCGAGTTTAACGCGGACGGCGACGTTACGGGGGCGTACGAACAAGCGGCAATGGTTAAGGAATTCTGCGATATTATGGAGGATGACAGCGCCGACTGGTTCAGCGGGTTCACGTTTTATCAGTTCCGCGACAGGGGACGGCTCGGTCTGGAGATACAAGACCCCAACAACGAGGACGTGGGCATACCCCAGCCCGTTATGGCGACATATAAAGAAATCATTCACAGCGAACGTTTCCTCCCAACGCTGGAGCAGTCGGAGGAAATCTCCCTGCCGGTAACTCTCCGCTGGGGCGGCTCGGAGGACGCGGAGGGAATTGCCATTCCCGTGAAATTCGAGAAAAACCCCCACTTCTGCGAGCTTTACTTCGACGAGGACGACGAGGGCAACTATATGATCGAGATAAACGGCAGGTGGTTCTATAAGTCCCCGAAAGCGAAAGTTATCGACCTGATGAGCGCGTTCTACGAAAAGCCTTTGAGCGGCGCGGCGGAAATGACAATAAAGCTGTTTGCCCCTCCCGCAAGCGGCGAGAACGACCCGTCGCAGGGGGACGACTGGGCGGAGAATTATTACTGCACCGTGAAAAAGCTGCCGAAAGTACGTATTTTGTGCGAACCCGTTGCTTTGTAAACAGTAAAAATCCGAGGATATAAATTCTCGGATTTTTTGTGTAAAAGGTCTTGAAAAACCGAGGAAAAAATGGTAAAATAATATTATATGATTTTCCGATAGGAAAGGACGGCTGTTAATGGATTCTTTGTATAAGTTAGGCTCGCTTATAAACAGCACGCTGCCCATTGAGTTTTGGGACGTGCTGGATATTGCGGTGCTGACGGTACTTATTTATAAAGGCATAACCCTTGTTAAGGAGATACGCGCGGGAGGTCTTATCAGGGGCATTGTGTTTATTTTTGTCGCGTACGCAGTTATGAACGCGGTGGGAATGAACGCTATGGCTTATATTCTTAAAAACGTTTTCAGCGCGGGTCTGCTTGCGCTGGTGGTGCTTTTTCAGCCCGAACTGCGGCGTTTCCTTGAAAAAATGGGACACTCAAAGGTGGCTAAGCTCCCGGTGTTTTCCTCGCTTACGGCGGACACCGCCGACATTATGGCGCAGAAGTGGAGCGCCGCTATAGAGGCTATCTGCGACGCCTGCGAGGATTTGTCCTCCACAACCACGGGCGCGCTTATCGTTATCGAGCAGGAATCAAAGCTGGGCGAACAGATCGACACGGGCACGGTGCTTAACGCTTTGCCGTCGAAAGAGGTTTTCGGCAATATTTTTTACCCAAAAACGCCGCTCCACGACGGCGCGGTTATTATGCGGGACGGAATTATCCTTGCGGCGGCGTGTTTCCTCCCCAAGCCCCAAAAGGAGGAAACCATAAACAAGGCTCTCGGCTCGAGACACCGGGCGGCTATCGGCATGAGCGAGAATTCCGACGCTTTGATAATCGTTGTTTCGGAGGAAACGGGAACTATCTCCGTCGCGGAAAACGGCGAGCTTACAAGGGGCTACACAAGAGACAGCCTTAAAAAACTTTTGAGGACGAGGCTGCTCCCCGAAAAAAATCAGAAGATTACAAAGCCGCCTAAATCCGGGAAAAATTCCGACGACGGCGGCGGTGACGAGGACAGCGAAAACGGCGGACTTTTCGGGTTATTCCGCAAAAAGAAATTTACCGATAAAATTTGAGGGGAGGCGTTGTTCGGAATATGATAGAGATGCTGAAAAACGTGTTTTACAAGGTGCGGATTTTTTTCGCCAACCTTTTTGAGAAGGACGTTGTCATAAAAATCGGTTCGCTTGTGGCGGCGATAGTTATATGGTTTGTTATATCGGTAACGGATACGCCCGTAATAGATATTGTTCTGTACAAAGTGCCTGTTACGGTGTCTACGGAGGGGACGTACGCCGAGGCAAGCGGCTATCAGGCGATGTCGGTTTCGGAGGAAAGCGTTACCGTTTACATCAGGGGCGAAAGAGGAAATATAGGCAACCTTAAATCGGAGGATTTGGTGGCTGTGGCGTCCGCGGATAACGTTATGTACGCTATGGGGTACAACCTTGACCTTGAAATCGACTGCCTGACGGGAAAGGAATTTGAAGTGACCAAAATCGAGCCTGCGGCTGTGTTTGTGGACTTTGACAGGATAATTACCAAGGAGGTAAGCGTGAAACCCCGTATTTCGGGGATAAAAGCGTCCGACGGGTATATTATGGGGAACGAGGAAGATATTGTTATCGTTCCCGACACGGTAAATATTACGGGTCCCGCGGAGATAGTGGACAGCATTACCGAGGCGGCGGCTGTAATTGACGAAAACGGTACTCTTACGGGCACGACCGATTTTAAGACGGGCGCGTTGAGCTTTTACAACGAAAACACGGCTATTATTGACGAGGAAGGGCGGCTTTCCGTTGACAAGCCGGAATTTACGGTACACGTCCCCGTTTACGAGCGGCACACTATCGCTCTTGACTTTAAGATTACAAACGCTCCCGAAAGTTTTGACGCCGATTCCTTTAAACAGCTGCTCGATATGTCGGTGACGGAGCTTGAAGTGGCTGTGCTCAGCGAAAACTTTGTGGACAGGGATTCCCTCGACATCGGTACGATAGATATGCGGGAGGCTGACATCGGTACGGAATTTTCCTTTGAAACAAGCGGTTTTCTCCCCGAGGGCTACGAGGATTTGAACAACGTCGGTTTTGTGACGGTTACAGTTCCCTCGACGGGACTTGTGCGGCAATCCATTCATATAACAAAATCTTCCATTCAGCTTGTTAACGCGCCCGCTCAGTACGACTTCAATATAATTACCTCAGGCGTTACGCCGATATTTATAGGACCCGAGGAGTCAATGGAGCAGCTGACTTATTTTGACGTTTTCGCGCAGGTGGATATGATAAGCATAAGCAGCGAAGAGGGCGAGCGTTCCTGGAAACTTCCCATAACGTTCCAGACGCCGTCGTATAACGATATTTGGTGTATCGGTTCGGACGGTGCGCCGTCGCCGAGGGTGACTATCGAGGCAAAGCTGAAAACAGAAAGTTAAGGTAATTTATGGCAGTAATTATTTCACAAGTCAGAACGGGCGTTAACGCGGACGGCGAGGAAATTATTTCCGCGGCGTTGAAACGGGCGGGGCTTTCGGGAAAAAGCGTAAGCTCCGCAAGCGTGTACAGGACTTCCGTGGACGCGCGGGACAACAGCAGGATAGCCATGGTCTCCTCGGTGTGGGCGGAGCTTGGGGACGCCGCCGCGGAGGAAAGGCTTTGCGGGAAATACCCGTTCTGCAAAGAGGTAAAAAATCAGAAATTTGTCCCGGAAAAAATTTCCGCAAAAAATAAAAAAGTCGTTATCGCGGGTTTCGGTCCTGCGGGAATGTTTGCCGCGCTGACCCTTGCGGAGTACGGCTTTGAACCGACGGTCATCGAGCGGGGCGGCTGTGTTGACGACAGGGTAAAGGCTGTAGACAATTTTTGGAATAACGCGGCGCTTGACACGTCCACAAACGTGCAGTTCGGCGAGGGGGGAGCGGGGACTTTCTCCGACGGGAAACTTACCACGCGCATAAACGACCCGCTGTGCAGATATGTACTGGAAAAATTTGCCGAATTCGGTGCACCCCGTGAAATCCTCACAAAGGCAAAGCCTCATATCGGTACGGACAAGCTGCGGGGGGTCATAAAAAATATGCGGGAAAAAATTACCGCGCTTGGCGGAAAAGTGCGGTTCAACACGGTTATGACGGATATTTCGACCGAGTACGGAAAAATTAAGTCCGTGATGGTGAACGGCGGCGAGGTGATACCATGCGACGCGCTTATTCTTGCCATAGGGCACAGCGCGCGTGACACCTTTGAAATGCTGTACGGCAGGAAAATTTTTCTTGAGGCGAAACCGTTTTCGGTGGGTGCGCGGATTGAGCACAGGCAGGAGGACGTGAACCGTTCTCTTTACGGAAAATATTGGGACAGCCCCAACCTGCCGAAAGGGGAGTATCAGCTTTCTTATCGGCGGGGGGAGCGGGCGGTTTACACCTTTTGCATGTGCCCCGGGGGGATAGTCGTCCCCGCCGCAAGCGAGGAGAAAACCGTGGTGACGAACGGTATGAGCGAGTTTGCCCGAGACGGGGTGAACGCCAATTCTGCGCTGGTGGTGTCGGTTTCGGCGGAAGATTTTGGGAAAAATCCCCTTGACGGGGTAAAATTTGCCCAAAATATCGAAAAGAAAGCCTTTGCGGCGGCAGGGGGAAATTACTCTGCGCCGGCTGTTTCGGTTGGAAATTTTTTGAAAAAGCGGGGCAGCCTGCAAGGCTCGGCGGTCGTGCCAACGTACGCAATAGGGGTGGCGGAGGCTGATTTTGACGAGATTTTCCCCGAAACCGTCACGGAGATGATGAGGGTGGGTCTGGAAAAATTTTCCCGAAAAATGAGATGTTTCGGGGACGGAAACGCCGTTCTCACCGCGCCCGAGACGCGGACTTCCTCGCCCGTTAGGATTAGGCGGAATGAGGATATGGAGGCGGTTTCCGCTGCGGGGCTTTACCCCTGCGGCGAGGGCGCGGGATATGCGGGGGGGATAATGTCCGCCGCGGTGGACGGGATTAAGTGCGCTTTGAAAATAATGGAAAAATAGTTTTTATTTATAAGTTTACACATTGAATGTGCATTGTATACTTGCGGTGTAGAGTGATTGCAAATCGGAATTTGCGGAGGAAAATATGAAAAAAGATGAATACGTAATTTGTGATGAGTGCGGGAGCAAGTTTCTTAAATCAAGTTCCCAAATGATGACATTGTGTCCGGAATGTGCACACATTTTATATGGTTATCCGAATTGCAGCCATGTCTTTAAGGACGGAAGGTGTATATATTGTTATTGGGACGGGAGAAGAAGTGAATACATAAAGCGGTTCACAACCGACGATTGAACAGTAAACACCCGGTTTTAAGGCAACGCTGATGTTTCCGGCAAAAATTATAAATATTTATAACTTTGAGCTTGAATATATCGGAACGTAAAATAGAGTTTGGAGTAAAATATTGCTTTTCCGAAAATGCGGCGTTGGGGATTTTTCTCAAAAAAAATCTTTGAAAAAAATTGAAAATTGACGTATAATTACCTAACATAATAAATTTATTGCCGTAAATAATATTAAGGCAAACCCCAAAACGCGGTTTACAAAAATCGCAGAAATGCAAAAATAAATTTGTTATGTAAGGAGTTTAATATTATGAAAGATGTTAATACTGTTCAGGGCAAGGAAACTATGGAGCGTTTTAAGATGGAGGCTGCCAACGAGGTTGGCGTAAACCTCAAAAACGGCTACAACGGCGATCTCACTTCGAGAGAGGCGGGTTCCGTAGGCGGTCAGATGGTTAAAGTAATGTGTCCGGAACAACAATGGCGTTTTACACGGAATAACGTACATATGATGGGACATATACATAAAATTTCGTTATATGCGGAGATGTTGGTATAATCTATTATCATATTATTCAAATTTTAAATCCCTTTTGTACGTCATGTTCAAAAGGGATTTTTTGTCCAAAAACAACATAACCGTTTTATATCTATTAGCATAATTGTAAAATTTTATAAAACGGTTGACTTTGTTTTTTATGTAAGGTATAATATAGTTAATAAATAAATGCTTTTTACTGTATTTTGTAAAATAAAGGGAATGATTGTCATTATGAACAATA
>JAMPDU010000122.1 GCA_023665505.1 Ruminococcus sp. | reverse complement strand
AGTCACAATCCTTGCAAAACACCTTATCGGCGTTTTCGGGTGTGCCGCCGAGTACGGTTTTTTCTCTGCTGTACTCCTCGAGCAACATCTTGAATTTTTCGCACATTGCCGCCACTTGAATTGCCTCAACAGCCGCATTGACAGCCCTCTCATAGGTGTGCGAAACCGTTGCCTCGGCAGCCTCCGAATTGTTGCCCTTGACGGCGTTCCACAAGCAGAGCATATCATACTTTACGGACGCGCTTTCGCTTTCGAGTTCCTCGGTTTCCTCCAGCAGAACCGCGTACCCCTCGTGCACCGAATTAAACAGGGGAAATTTTTTGTTTGCCGCTTTTAACTCTTTCTGCACAAGAGCCTCAACATCTTTTTGTACTGCGTTCATTTTAAAATTTTCCTTTCGTATTATATTCCTCAAACTTTTTTGTACTCCGAAATATTGGGCGGCAATTGCACCACCGCTGTAACTGCCGTATTATTTTCGGGGCGTTCTCCTTTTGGTAAATCATCACATAGGGACTGTACCCCAAATCCCGCAGCGTATAAATACGGTATAAATCCTCGTCAAGCGTACTGTTGAAATTCGTAAGCACATACACCGATTTTTTTCTGTCAGACTTTACCGCCGTCAGCTCCGCAAAACGCTTGAAATATTCCGTCAAATCTTCTTTGGGATTGTCCCAGGCAAAATGTATTACCGACGTTCTGACCTTATTCAGCAGCGCGATATTGTCGGTATTTGTCAGCCGTATATCAACGCCTTGTGTAAAATCAATCCTCGCGCCGCTTTCCGCAAGCTGTAACAATAATTTTTCGTGGTCTTTGCAAGCGAGGATATTCGGGTCGAGCAGCTTTATTTCACGCTGACCCCGCCAAAATTCCGACAGGTCGGCGACTTGTTCGGAGCAGCGCCCCTCTTTATTTGCCACAATGCAGAACCCGCACCCTCGGGGACAGCCCCTCGTCAGAAATCCAACCGCGTATTTGTAAGCGGGGTACAAATCGTAATCGGGATAAATATGCTCAATCTCTTTCGGCAAAGGCGCGTCCTTGCTCTTGTCAAAAACCTCTTTGCCGTCCCGAACCGATATGCAGTACCCCGTACCGCCCCTGCGGATTTCGTCCGTCTGAACTATGCAGGTATCGTCAATGTCGGGTGTGAACGAGAATACCTTTGAGGCGTACACCAAATCGTAATGATTGAGGGGCAGATAATGCTCCGCGCTGTCGCCGATGGACTTGTGATATGCCGATAATTTCATCAGCGGCAAGCTGGGGAAATTGTGGCAGTCGCTCCATAGCCCAATTTTAATTCTGAACACTTCCCTTCATATTAATTTACAGCCTTTTTTACAGTGTCTTTTATTGGGACACTGTTTTTGTTTTTTGTGACATTAAAACAAATTACGATGTTAATTTTAAAAAGTGAGACATGCAGTTATATAGCTATAGCAGCGCGAGCTGACTTTTTATAGAATTAGGAGTGGTTCGTATGAATCAAAACAACAAAAAAGATATACTCTACAAGGTATGCGACATTATCGATGCGTTAATAAGCATCAACGGACTGCCAATAAATATGTACGTTATAACGTGTATAGCAATAGCGGTACATATAGCACGTTACTACGATGTATTTTTTGGTTATTTTCAATCAGTTTTGTATGTCCATAAAAATGTGAAAAAGTAAACTGCAACCTGTCCCCCCTGCTGAACAGGGGGGAATTTTTTAACAACTCGCACTCCTGTTCCTTAAAATCGTGTTCCCAACACAAACAAGTTTATCTGCGCTTTTCTTTCGATAGCCATTGTTCGTAATTCTCCTTTTTTGTAACAGTAATCTCCGTGCGCGGTTTTGCCTTGTCGTACAGAACCGCGCTGCCGTCAACCGAGGCGACGATATTTCGGTTGTCGTCCGCAAGTACGCCCGCCTCTACGAGCAAGTCCTGCGCCGCCTGCAAGTACCCCGCCAAATCGCCCTTGCGCCGCTTGTCGAGATAGAAAACGCATTTCAGATTTATGGGATAGTCAACCGTCCCAACGTCCCTAAAAACCGCTTTCAGAAAAGGCATTGCTGACTTTCTGTACCGCTCATATGCCTCGCTTGGCAGCAGCTTAGGGTACTTCCCGCACATCACGATACGCCCGTGATTTTTCTTTGTAACGGGCGCTATGGGAATTACAAAGCCAAATTCCGCCGCGTAAGTTTTTTCTGTCATTTCAAAAACGCCTCCATTTCCTCAAATCTGTTTTTCGCCGTTTCCTTTCGCCTTGACTTCCCCTCGAATTTCACGGGGTAGCAAGTCTCCAGCACCCTCTCATAGACCCGCTGAAACCGAACGTCGCGGCACTTCATCATTTCGTCCAAATCGAGGTTGGTGGTTATAACCATAGGCTTTCCCGCCGTGTATCTGCCGTCGATTATGCTGTAGACCTTTTCAAGTGCGAAGTCGGTAGACCTTTCCGCGCCGAAATCGTCGATTATCAGCAGAGCCGCCCGGTTCAGTTCCGCGATAAATTCCTCGTCAACCCCAAAGCCCTTGCCGATACCCAAAAGCTGTACAAACGAAGTGAAAATCACGGGTACGCCCCTGTCAAGCAGACTGTTGGCAATGCAAGCCGCCGAGAACGTTTTCCCCGTACCAACGCCGCCCCACAAGAGCAAGCCTTGATTTTTCTTCGGCAACTCCCCGAAACGGTCGGCGTACCGTTTGCATACCCTGTATGCCCTCTCGTTGTCCGCCGTAACGCCGTACTTCTCAAAGCGGCTGTCCGCAAGATTTCCCGTAACGCCGCTTATCGTGCGCAGCCTCGCGCCGTCAACGGCTTTTTGGCGTTCCTCAAAGGCTTTCTTTTCGGCGGCAAGCCGTTCCTGCTCGCACTCACAGGGGCAATACGGGGTGAACTCCCTGCCAAGCACCGTAACCCTGCATTGCTTAGGTGTACGGCATTTCCCGCACCAAAGCAAGCCGTCCTCGGGGCTTATGTAGTCAGCCTCGTTTCGGGAGACGTTTGCCGCGGATTGATTTACAAGGCTTTCAAAGGCGTTTGCGATACCGTCCATAAACATCACCCCCAATTCTTGTACGGGTCGTTAGGGTCAAACTCCTGTTTGGGAGGCGGTTTGGGGAATTGCTCAAAGCCGTCCTCCCACCGCCTGCCGTTAAGCCAGGTGGCGGGGTAGGGAATAAACTGACCGCCGTCTTTCTGCCACTGAACGGATTGAGTTTGCCGTTCCAAAGCGTCCAAGATAACCTGCCGTAATTCGGCGTTGGGCTTTAGCTTATTCCAAGCCTTTAACGCGGCTTGCTTAGCGGTCTTTTTGGGATATGCCTGCCAAAATTCCTCAAAGCCGTCAGCCGACCCATTCCCCTCGGGGGGTAAGGGGGGTAGTAATTCTTTTCCTTCTTCTCTTTCTTTTCTTTCTTTATTTCTTATGTTGTTGTCATTTGCTTGTCGTTTGTTTGTCGTTTGCTTGTCACTTGCTTGTCGTTTGCTTGTCAAGGATTGTGTCGTTTCTTGATACTCGTCATAGTTAAGTATCGTAAATACCGTATATTTCGAGTATGCTTTCCGTGTCAAAGATTGTGTCGTTTCAAGCTGTTTTAACGCCGTACGAACCTGTCTTACCGTCAACCCTGTTGCACTTGAAATTTTTTCCAAGGACGCCACAACTTGTCCCCTTTTAATTTCAATGCCCTGCCACATTTTATTCTCAATGTTAGCCGATAACAACAGGTGCAGAAACACACTTTTCACTGTGGGATTGCCGTACCATTGCCAGTCAAGAAATTTCCTATGGAGCTTTATCCACCCGTCCAAAAAAATCACCTCCTACTAATACCCCAAAAACCCCCGAAAGTTGTACGCCGACGTGCAACTAAGAGAAAAGTTTTTTCGGACTTTTCAAAATTTTGTAGGACTGCACAAAAAGCCTGTGCAACTATTATTCTTTTTGCCTGTCAGCCTACAACAACTTCCACCGCGTATTGAGAAAGCACGCGGTAAACCTCGTCCCTGTCACTGCGGGTCTCACTGCCGTGAACGGCATATATAGCCTTAAGCTGTGAACGGTCTGTGCTCTCCAAAAAACGTACCGCCGTTTCAAGGCTCATATGTGATTTAAGCCGCCGCCTTTCAACCTCGGGAACGCAGTCCTCATTTACTGTACCGCCCGTATAGTTGACCTCAATCATAACGTGGGTAAGTCCCCGAAAACGGTTTTTTATGTACGCCGTATCGGTGGCAAAAAGCAGCTTTTCACGGGTCGCCGCGCTTGCAATCAGATACCCGAAGCAGGGGCACTCGCTGCCGTCGGTATTGAAGTGTACAAGGGGGAACGGCACGATATAAAACGTCCCCGCCTTGTACTGCTTTC
Source organism: Ruminococcus sp. (assembly GCA_023665505.1). GTDB lineage: Bacteria > Bacillota > Clostridia > Oscillospirales > Ruminococcaceae > RGIG8773. The sequence goes on along the minus strand of JAMPDU010000122.1, from coordinate 5,356 downwards.
CCGTCTCTGCCGCCGTGACGTTTGGAAAGTCAGCAGCTCCCAAAGCCGCCGCCGTTTCCGCAGGCATAAGCATATCGAACCCCATTTCCGCCATTTCGGCGGCGCACAAGGAATGGTCTTTGTGTACGTGAGAAACCAGCACCGCACCGATATTTCCGACGCTGTAATCCAGTCCCCGCATAATGTCGGCATACTTAATCCCGCACTCGACAAGCAGCTCCGTAACCCCGTCGGAAACTCGGTAACAGTTCCCCTTACTGCCCGTCGCCAGTATTTTTATCTGCATTTTTATCACCCGCCGCGTCGGTAAAATCCGCGTCTATAATATCTCCCGTGTTGGCGTTACAGCGTATCTCCTCGGCAACGCTGCCGACAGTCTCGTCGGCAAGCTGATTATACGCGTCAAGAGCATACGCGCTGCCAAAATCTTTAGGAAACTTTTTTATGGCATTGTTCCGCATTTTCCGCAAAATCATAGCCTCCCTGCTGTGCGGCTCGCTCCAAGAGGGCGAAATCCACGGCTGAATGTCGGGGAAGTCCAGCAATTCATCAAGAGACATATCCTTTATTTTAGACTTTATTTCGTTCTTTTTGGTATCTATCTGCGCTTTCTGTTCGGGGGTCGCCTTGTATCTGTCCGCACAAATGCCGAAGGTCTCGTTCATCATATTATTCATAATGTGGGCGTACAGATTTCTTGCAACATCGCTCCTTTCGGCAATACGGTAGTCAATAATGCCGCTTTTAAGCTTTATCGGGTACACAACGCGCACCACCCTTCCGCCGCCCTTTGGCGTCCATTTCGGCGGGGTAACGTCAATTCCGCAGAATGTGGGGTACTCAAAAATATCACCCTCGCGCACCGCCCAATAAGGGTACACCTTTTCAACGTCCACACCGAAATTCCGCAGAATAGCGTCGTTGCCGTCGCCCTCAATGCCGACCTCGATAATCTTTTTCCAGTTGTCGCCAATTTTAGTGTTGCGGAACTGAAAGTACACCTCGCGGTTTGAGGCGGCGGCGTTAAGTTTCTGCACCGCAACCTTTTTGATAACGTCTTGATAATTCGAGGGGTCAAGCTGCCGGTCTCCCCAACTCATACCCGCCGTATAAAGCATATTGTTTATAGCCGAAACAGCGTTGATAGCACACTCCTTGCTGTATTCGTCAAGATGAATATTCCTGTTTTCAAGCTGATTTATAATCGTTGTGACAATGGTTTTTTCAGCTTTTTCAGCCGTTGTAATAAAAGCCTTGGATTTATTTTCTTCCATTTAAAATACCTCCGTTCTTAATTGCCCGTCCTCCGAAACGCGGAGAGTAACAAGCTGCATTTTCCCCTTGACCCTTTCGGTAAGAGCCGCAAAGCTCTCCCCGTCCAAACCGTCTATATTGTCGATAAACAGCGGCACGGAAAGCCCGTAACGCTCCGCCAAAGCGGCGATAATGTCAATTCCCGCAAGGATTTTCCCCGCCGTGTTTATGTCGCCGTACCGCGCCGCCCCGAACGCCACAGCCTCGCAGCATTCCTGCAAGCCGTCGTTGGTCTTGTTAGGCTCAAACAGCTTGAACCGCACCGTACTAAACATTGAATTTACGCTCTCCGTAACCAAATCCGTCTTGTACCGCACAAAAGCGTTTGCAAGGTCAAGCCGCTTTTGCAGTACCGCCTGTTCGCCCCTCAAATGCGCCTGTTCCGACTTTAATTCCCCAATGCGGGCGTTTAACTCGGCGTTTTTGCGGATATTTTCCGCCGTACGCATATTCTCCGCAAGCTCCCTTTCAAGCGACGCGTTTTCCTCGGCAAGCCGTTCAATTTCGGCAGTATGGGGATTTTCGATATCGCGTAAAGAGAGCTCCTCCAGCTTGTCCGCAAGAAATTTATGACGTTCCTCAAATTCGGGCAGGTCGAACACGCCGTTTTCCACAGGCGGAATTATGTCCGCCAAAGCCTTTTCAATTTCGAAAATGCTCTGAAAAGCCTTGTTATTGTCTGCAACAGCCTCGGTGAGATTTTTCCCCACAGCCTTGAATTTTTCGTTGATTTCGGCAAGAGCCTTTTCCGTATTTCCGTCAAATTCAGCCTTTGCCGCCGCGATTTTCTCCTCGGGCAAAGCCTGTCCGCAGGTTGGGCAAACCTTGTCCCCGTCCCATTTTCTCGCGGTAACATTCCGCCTCTGCTCCGTAAGCTCGGCGCGGATTCCGTTAAGCCGCTCTATGGTCTGTTCATAGGTAATTTTTGCCTTTTTTAACGAATTAAGTTCCGCTGTCAGACCCTGCCTTTTGCCGTCATATTCCGCCCGCAGCTTTTGAGCGTTTTGGGACTGCTCCCAACGATGCCTGTCGTTGTTTCTCAAAAGCTCGCTAAGCTCCCTCTTTGCCTCGGCATATTCGGGACTTTCAACAGGTTTCCAAGCCTTTAACCCGCCGATTTTTTCATTGTTGACTGCAATGCCCTTTCTGATATTTTCGCACCTTTCGGCAAGCTCTTTTTCCGAACCTGTCGGAATTTCCGACAGCTTTGCGCTGTTCTCGTTAATAAGCTTAGGCAGGATATTTATCCGCTCGGAATTTTTCTTTACCTGCGCCGAAACCGCTTTCAAAAGCTCTGTCGCGCTGCCCATTGTCTCAAGTTCCGAGCGAATTTCCTCAAACTCGGAGTTTTCTTTCGCAAGCTCCCCGTCTGACTTTGTCCCCGCAAGAGAAAAAAGTATCTCCCGCCGCTTTTTCCAGTCCAAAACCTCTGTAAAATATTTCGGGTTGGTAAGCAGCTTGAATTGCTCCTCGTCAATGATTTGGGCAATTGCCGCCTCGTATTCGCTTTTCTTTTTGGGTACGCCGTTTATGTAATATTCAAGCTCGCTGCCTTTGTATTCCCCCGTGGTCTTGATGTACTTTGACGCGTACACCTTTTTCAAAGCAAGGGACTTGCCGTCCACCGTAAACCGCGCCTCAACCGTGTTTTCCGTCTCTTGAGGCTCGTCCGTGGGCTTGACGGTGAATTTAGTCTCCCCCGCCGAATTTTTCCCGAACAAAAGCCACAAAAACGCGTCGTAAACCGTTGTCTTTCCCAGCCTGTTCCTGCCCGTGATTGATAAATTGCAGCCGTTAGGCTCGATACCGAACCGTTTTACTCCCTTAAAATGCTCTATCGTGAGAGCGTTTAAAATCATTTTCATAAAAATTTTCCTCCAAATTCTTGACAAAATTGTTATTTTGGGGTATAATAAAAAATGCTAAAAATTTTTTCATTTACCCCCCTATTTTGAGCTTGTGCCGTTTGCCGACGGTGCAGGCTCTTTCCCTTTTTCGGGCATTGTCAGCAGACCGCTTTTAAAGCCGCTGTACGCCATTACAGCGTAGTCCAAAGCAAACAATACTAAAGCTTGTCCGCCGCTAATGTACTCCTGCTCCAGGTTTCCCGCAATGCAGTACACCGCGAGCCAAGAGAGCAGAAATATAACCGAAAGAAATTTTTTACTTCTCATTTTGACCTCCTAAAGATTTTCGTTGCATATTAACCGTATACTTCCGACGTTTGACAAGTCTTTGTCGGGGTACATCATTTTTGCGCACGCCAAAGCGAAGTTCGAGAGTATACGCTCCTCCTCCTCGGGCGTATGTATCGGCTCGTGACAAACGACAGTCGCGCCGCCGTCGGTACGGGCGACCGTCGTTATCTCTTTATCCGTCCTTGTTTCGGAAAGAATGGTGTAACCCTCGTCCCAAAAGCTCATAAAAATCACCTCCGTTAAGTTTATTCGGGGCATAGGCTGTCAGTTGCTTGTCTTGCGGTTTCACATCCCATTATCACCAAAAACTAATCTGATTGTCATTGGCAATATCGGCGCAGTTTTTCACAAGCTGTTCAAAATACCCCGACTTAAGCTCGCAGGCAACAGCCCGCCTCCCCTGCTCCAAAGCAACGTAAGGCTCACTGCCGATACCGCCGAAGGGCGAAAAAACTATCTCGTTCGGATTGCTCCACAGCTTAACCGCGCGGCGAATTACTTCAAGCTGTAATGGGCAAATGTGCTTTTCATCGTTTCCGTCCCTTGCGCCCTTGCCGTTGAGTACGTCAGTCCGCCGAATATCAAACCACACGGGCGACGCGTAACGCTGCCACATTTCAAGGGTTATGGACTGATTTTCCCCGCTGCCCTGTTTCTCCGCAAGCTCCGCCGTTTTATAGTGCTTTATTGGGACGTGCTCGTCGCCCTCTTTTTCCCACTTGCGGAACAGCACAAGATATTCGGGCATACCGATACCCGTAAAAGAGGCGTCCCTCTGCAGCTGACAGTAAAGCAGCCGCTGGGTTTTTGTTTTCTGCATTTCAAGAACGGGGTCAGTCCAAATAACAATTTCGGAATGATACTGAAAACCGTTTGCCTCAAAATGCCTGATAATGTCCCCTCGGAAATCCTGCCAGCCGCTTGCGCCGTCCCGCCCCTTATACTTTGCCAATTGCTTGCAGTGTACGGCGCATAATCTTCCCGGGGCAAGTACGCGGTTGTGGCTTGCCGCGCAAAACGCAAAAAATTGACATGCAAAATGCAAAAACCCCGCTCTAAATTGCCAATTAATGGTATTTAGAGCGGGGTTTTTGTATTGGGGTTAAATTAAGGAATGCAAGCATTTTGGTAAAATCAGCTTACACTATTTATTATAGCAGGAAAATTTATCACCGTCCATTTTCATATGAAAATAATTTATGATAAAATATGCACGTCAATTTCCGCTAAAACATTTTCAAATATATCTTTGTTAATGTCTAAAGCTTTGAAAAGCTTAAGTACTGTCGTAAATTTCGGTTCTGACAAGCCGCGTTCAATGTTGCTGATACACCTGCCGCTGACATCGCAAAGCTCCGCAAGTTTTTCAATACTGTACCTCCGTTCTTTTCGATAATTGCGTACAATCTGTCCGAATTTTTTCTTTAAAGTCATTAAAATCAGCCCTTTCTACTTATATTTGAGAGAAAACTCTCCCATATAAATAAACCGCCAAAAAGCCGATTTTACAACAGTTTTTCGGAAAAAAATTTATTTAATTGAAAAAATAATCAATTCCCGTACGTTAACAGCTAAGGACTGGGGAAATTATAAAAATAAATCCCGAAGTTCCTCAACTTTAAATTTACAGTCTTTATTTTCAGCACGTTCTAAAATAAATTTATTTTCAAGTGCAAGCTTCATATACGATTGAATTTCTTCCGGACTTTGATTTTTTGCAATCCATTTTTTAAGTACCAAAAAGTCGTCACTCATATCAGCAACATACGAAATGCACAATGCGCGGTATATAAGAACTTGTCCACATAGGCTAAAATCTGCGAAGAAGAGTATGCAAATTTGAA
>JAMPDU010000121.1 GCA_023665505.1 Ruminococcus sp. | reverse complement strand
GATACCGTAAAATGCAATAATCGCACAGGTGAGAGGTAAATCAAATGGCTTAAAATCGTCATTTGTTTGAACTTTACTAAAAACCGGAAAAGTTAAAAAAGCAATAAGGGATTAGTATTATACTGCAAGGGCGGAACCCCAACGATCCCGCCCGAAAAATATTTTATTGTTTTTATACTAATCCTCCGCGTCCTGCAAAGCGTCATACCCGCTTTCGCCTGTCCGCACTCTCACAACGTCCTCGATGTCGGTGACAAATATCTTGCCGTCGCCGATATGTCCCGTGTAGAGAGCTTTCCGCGCCGCCTCCACAACCGTCTCAACGGGCACTTTGGAAACAACCACTTCCACCTTGACTTTCGGCAGCAGCGTCGCCTCGACCGGTACGCCTCTGTACATCTCGCCTGCGCCCTTCTGCGTGCCGCAGCCCAGCACCTGCGTTACGGTAAAGCCCGTCACGCCCACGTTGCTAAGCTCCCGCTTGAGTACCTCAAACTTGTTTTGCTTGCAGACAATGGAAATTCTTGTGTACTTGTTTTTCTCGGTGCTGCTCCGCTCGATGTGAGGTCTGTCCGAGATTTTTATATCTGCGGGAACTTCCGCCGCCGTCTCCTCGCTTGTCTCGCCGGTGAATACCGAAATAGAGTTAGGCATAAAGTCCGCGTATGAGGACACAAGACCGTGCTCCGTAACGTCCAGACCTCTCGTTTCCTCCTCAACCGAGGCGCGCAAGCCGATTGTGTTCTTGATGATAAGGAAAGTTACGGTAATAGTTACAGCCGTCCAAGCCGCAACCGCAAGCACCGCAAGGCACTGCAAGCCCAGCTGGTGGAAACCGCCGCCGTAGAAAAGTCCGTCAATTTCGCAGTCGGGAGCGGTTTTCGTGGCAAAAAGTCCAACCGCAAGAGTACCCCAAATGCCGTTCATCATATGCACCGCAACCGCGCCCACGGGGTCGTCGATGTGGAGCTTGTGATCCAAAAGCCATACGCCGAAAATTACCAAAAGTCCCGAAACCACGCCGACCATTGCCGAGCCGAAACAGTCCATAACGTCGCAGCCTGCGGTGATGCCCACAAGTCCAGCCAGCGATGCGTTAAGGCACATTGAAACATCGGGTTTGCCGTACTTCACCCAAGTGAAAATCATACAGACAACCGTGGCAACTGCAGGGGCAACCGTGGTGGTGAGGAAAATCGAGCCAAGCTGGGGTACGGAAGTCGCCGCCGCGCCGTTAAAGCCGTACCAGCCGAACCAAAGAATGAAACAGCCCAGCGCGCCCAACGTCAGCGAGTGACCCGGGATAGCGTTTACCTTTGTGACCTTGCCCGTCTTTTTGTCGGTGACGAATTTGCCGATACGCGGTCCGAGGATTTTCGCGCCGATAAGCGCGGAAACGCCGCCTACCATATGTATTGCGCAAGACCCCGCAAAATCGTGGAAACCAAGCTGTGCAAGCCAGCCGCCGCCCCAAATCCAGTGCGCCTCTATCGGGTAGATAAGTCCGCTGATAACGCCCGAATAAATGCAGTAGGAAAGGAACTTCGTCCGTTCAGCCATTGCGCCCGAAACGATAGTCGCCGTGGTGGCGCAGAAAACCATATTGAAAACAAACGCCGACCAGTCAAAGTCCTCATAGGTTGTAAAAATGTCAAACCCGGGCTTGCCGATAAGTCCCACAACGTCCTCGCCCAAAAGCAGGCTGAAACCGATAAGAATGAACATCGGCACGCCGATACAGAAGTCCATAAGGTTTTTCATAATGATGTTGGCGGCGTTTTTGGCGCGGGTGAAACCCGTTTCCACCATAGCGAAACCCGCCTGCATAAAGAAAACCAAAGCCGCGCCGATAAGAAACCAAACCGCGAAAACCTGATTTCCCACCTCGCCCGTGATTGCGTCAAGAATAGTTGCGTCCATAAAAATCCCTCCTAAAGTTTACACATAAAAATAGAAGTGCGCCGTAAACGTCCGCCCCATTGCAGTACGTTTACAGCGCCCTTGCTGTTTTCTATGATTTTATTATACAGCATACCGCGGCTTTTGTCAAGGCTTTTTTTGAAGTTTATGCAACTTTCCGCTTATTTTCCTGCAAATTAGCAGTATTTTAGTTACTTTAGTCAAATAATATTGCAAGTTTGTGTACAGTAAATTGCAAATATTATTTTTCTGGTGAAAACCTAAAGGACTTGCAAAACCTTGTGATTTTGCAAGTCCCAAGGGGAAATTATTCATTTTGGGGGATTTCGGCTATGCAGTCGAACCATTCAATGTACCTTGCGTTTTCATATTCGGGGGAGTCAACGAAAAGTATTGAGGCGTGGTCTCCGATAAAGACTTTCTCACATTGGGCGTCCATACGCTGCGAATTGCCGTCGCTGTTTATAATGTACTTGGTTCCGTTGTACGGGTTGTTATCCGTAAGCTCCATATTTTCGTCATAAAATTTGGGGTTTGTGGGGTTTGAAATATACCATTCCACCTGTTCGTCATATTCCGTCATACCGTCGGGATACAATATATACTCCCCTGTATTGTATTTTTCAAATACGGGGCTGTCGGCTCTTGCCGTCATTGACAACGGAGTAAGCTCGGCATCAAAAACCTTATTGCCGTTTTCGTCCTTAAATTCAAGGGGTATCGGGTCGGGAATATCGGGAACGGTATAGTTGAAAATAACAGTTCCGTCGTCAAAGGTTTCATAGTCTCCGCCGCCGTTTTCGGTTTTGATAACAAGTTCCTGCGCGCCGTTGATTTTAACCTGCACCCTGTCTCCCGGTTTTAATCTTTGTGTCAGGTCTTTATACCTGCTTGTGACTATCCAAGACAGATTATCGTCGCTGACCGTCCGTCTTGAACCGCTGCTTAAAGACTTCATATCGGGCATATCGGGGAAAATAACCTCGTCGCCGAAAGAAACCGAAACAAAGTCCGCAGTGGTAAATTCACTGCCGTCGGCTTTGGTTACGATAAACTCGGTTATAAGAGTATTGCCGTCGCAAAGGAAATTCCCCGCTGAAAAGTTGAACTGATTTGTAGACCCCTCGCTTATCCCCGAGGAAAAGGCGTAAGGCTCTACCTCCTCGGTTCTGCCCGGGAAAGTCCTGTTGATAAAATCCGAAATACTCCAAAGCCCCATAGCGGACGTTGACACCGCCAGCAGAGCCGCCGCCGCGATTACCGCCGCAGCCGCCGTAACCGTTCTCTTAACGCTGAAATTAACATTCTTTTTCATTTTAATTGACCTCCTGTTCTTAAGCTCATTGAAGGTCATGCTTTCAAGCTCCTCGTCGATAATTTTTTTCAAGTTCATAAACATTCCTCCAATGCTTTTTTCAGTAATTCTTTAGCCTTGCCCACGCGGAACGTCATCGCGCTTTGGCTTACCCCCGCCAGCCGCGCCGCCTCTTTCAGCGTAAAGCCGTTGTAAAGGCACAGCACAGCCGCCTCGCGGTATATCTCGGGCAGGGACATCACCGCGCCCGACACGGCGGCTTTTGTCTCCGCCTCGGCGTACACGTCCCTGTCCGAAACCGTTTCGGGGATTTCCCCCGCCCGCGTGCGGTACGCGGAGGATTTAAGTATATTTCTGCATTCGTTCACCGCGATACGTATCAGCCAGGTTTTTTCGGAGGACTGCCCCCGAAACCCGTGAAAGGCGGAAAAGGCTTTTTCGTATGCGGACATAGCCGCGTCCTCCGCAAGCGCGCGGTTACGCAGTATGAGCATACACGTTCGGAGAACCTCGTCCCCGTATTTTCTGAAGAGCTCTTCGGTTTTTTCGGCGCCGTTTTTCACCTTATCTCCTCCTTTCACTTTATTAGACAATTTAAGAATGGGTTTTCACAGTTTTTTTGAAAAAATTTTTTTCGGTACAAAAATAATTGTAGGGCGGGACTATGTTCCCGCCCTACAGCGTGATTTTATTCAATATATTCAACCTCGGGGTCAAGCGTAACGTCCGTATCAATATATTCCTCGGAAGTCTCGCTTTCCGTCTCCGTCTCGGCAGACGTTTCGGGGACGGCGGTTTCCGTCCTCTCGGCCGGCTCATACCCTCCCCCGTTTGGGAGAATTACTATAGCCTGTCTGTACATTTGGTCGTACCGCGTTTCAAACTTATTTATATTGTAGTCGATAATGCCCTTCATAGGGTCGTTGAGGGTGACAATATCCCCGCTCATATTGAACCCCGCCAGCACGAAACAGTGCTCGTTCAGATACCAGTCAAGCTGTTCCCCCGTGGCGTTGTCGTACCAAGTTTCATAGTACTCCGGCTCGATCATTCCGTCCGTCGCCCAGCACAGCACGGGAGTTCCCTCCGCAAGATAATCGTACAGAATATCGGGGTGCGCCCCCGAAATATTTTTCACCGTGAACCCGCCGCCGTGGTCGGCTATGTAAGCGTTCGCCGCCTTTTCTATCGCGTTGGCGAAACAGCCGTACCCCCTGCTGAACGGGTCGCCGATAAAGTAATCGAAAAAGCTGTCCTTGTAAATTTTGCCGTCCTCCTCCCAGGCGTTGCCCCAGCTGACGGGCAGGTAATTTTTGGCAAGGTCTGTTTTCTCCGCGTCAAAGCCGCAGTATCTAAGCAAAATCGTCAGCGCGGTAATTTCGCACCCCACGGGCAGTTCGGGCAGCTGCAAAACGTTCTCCATATCGATATAGACGGAATTGCTGTCGTACTCTTTCCGCACGCGGCTTGTGATGATAGTCCTGCTGACAGAGGTTTCGGAAGTACTTTCCCCGTCCGTTTCCTCGCTTTCGGGGACTGTGGTACTCTCCGCAGCCGTTTCGGGGAAAGGCATACCCATAACCTCCGAAAAGGTTGTTGTCTCCGTCTCGGCTGAAGTACCGTACAAAAGCTCCTCGGGAATGTCCGCGGAGACGTTTTCACCCTGCGGCTCGAACCTGCCCGTAACCGCCATTAAAATCACCGCTATAAGTATAACCGCGAACACGGAAAGCAGGGTCAGCCGTATTATCATTGCGTTGGTAATATTTTTCTTTTTCAAAATCGGTCTCCTTTTAGAATTTTACCCCTGCCCAAAAGACAGGGGTAAAAGGTTTGAACATTTATGCCGCCCCTCGGAGGCTCTCCGCTTAATCAAAAATCTGTATGGTAATGTCAGGCTCTTGAGTGGCGTAGGTTTCCTCGGTGGTTACGGGCGGTACGGCGGGTTCCTCGGGAAGTTCGGGAAGAGTGGGAGGCGGGTCTGTCCGAACGGTTTTCGGCGGCTCGGTCTCCGTGGGTTCGGTTTCGGTTTTGGGCGGATTTTTCGCCACGTACACCGTCAGTATTTCTCCCGTTTCAACGTCCAGCTTTTCGCCGGGGTCTTTGCTTACGCCGTCGACGTAGCCCTCTAAGGTGTCCTCGGTTTCGATTTCCTGCTCTTCGTACTTTATTCCCAGCTCGCCCAGCTTGTTGAAGTAATCTTTTTTGGACAGTCCCAAAAAGTCGGGAATAACGATATATTTCGGACCGAGGCTTACTTTAACGGTAATTTCCGCGCCCTCGGTGTAGGTCTCGCCCTTTTCGATGGTCTGACCGAAAATCTGACCCTTGGGGTAGCTGTCGTTGTACTCGTAATCGGCGGTAAAAGCAAGGTTGCTGTAGGAATCCGACTTGCTTATAACATCGTAATTTTTGCCCGTAAGGTCGTTCATGACGTACACCGCTGCGTTCGCCGTCTGAGAGGCGGGGGCGGATATTAGAGTTTCCGTCATGGTCTCGAGGGTAATGGTTGTCGTCTCGGAAAATCCGCCGTCGTAGCCCCCCGATATTGCGGAAATGTCGGTGCTGCTTTGGTAACCCTTGCTGCTGTTGTCGTCCAGCCAAATTATCATAAATATCATCAGAAAGCCCAGTATCAGTATCGCCGCGATAACTGCGATAAAAACGCCGTGCCTGCTGAGGGAGGCGGATTTTTTCTTTGAGGAGTTCCTGCCGCCGCCCTGACGGGGTATGGAGATAGTCTGTGTGCTTGAGGAGGACAGCCTCATAGAGCCGCTTTCGGGCTGCTCGAAAAGGCGGGTGACAAGCTCGGTGACGGTTTGTATCCGCAGCTCGCCGCTCATGTTCATGCCGTCCGCAATAACCTTTGAGACGTGCCGCGGGATATTCCTGTTCACCGAGGCAGCCTCGGGGAGGGTATCTCCCGTCTGTCTGCCTGCCGCGTCGGCGGGGACGACCCCGGTAAGTATTCTGTACAAAAGGGCGGAAATCCCGTAAACATCCGTCCAAGTGCCCTGCCAGCCGCTGGAGCTGTACTGCTCGGGGGCGGCGTAGCCGTGATAAAGCTCGGGGACAAGCTCGGCGTTGGCGGTGCGGGCGTCGGCTATGCAAAAGCCTGTCAGCTTTAATTCCCCTTTATTGGTAATAAAAATATTTTCCGGTGAAATTCCTCTGTGGACAAGCCCCGCGTTGTGCACCAAAGAAAGGGTGGTAAAAATCGGAGGGAAAAGCCGTTTTACCTCGTCCCAGGTCAGTTCGCCGCCGTTCTGCTTAAGGTACTCCCCGAGGGTCTGACCCTCCAGCAGGGCGAACACGGCGTAGGCGGTGTTGTTGTCGCCGAACATATCTATGGCGGCGTTCACATGGTTAAGGGTGCGCATTTTGGAGAGGGTCTTGTTAAGCTCCACAAAATCCGCGAGGAACGCCTTATACTGGGGCATATATTTCGGGTCAACCTTAATAACGCCGCTGTCTCTTTCCCGTTCGCAGAGGGTATCGGGCATATATTCCTTAATTTCCACCTTTGTTTCGGTAATGGTGTCAAAGGCGATATACCGTGCGCTTTCGCCGTTGTACGACTGCAATTTGCCGACGATATACCTGTCGTTGAGCAAAGTTCCCGGTTTAAGATAAGACGGAAGATGGGGCGCTCCCACCCGGTAGCCGCACCTGCGGCAGACCGAAACCTCCTCGTCCAGCGGCTCCATGCAGCCGTAACAAAGATTTAAGCGTTCCAAAAAATCCCTCCTCCTTTCTTTGGGTAATGTCTTTCTTTAATGTAATAATATCAGCAAATTTCGGTTTTGTCAATATATTCGGCGGTTTTGTATCCAAATTGTAATAATTTCGGACGGTTTTACGTACTTTGCGGGCAATTCGGTTACAAAGGTTACAAAATTTTCGGTTATTTTGTAATATTTGTAACCTTTTAGAGGTTAGAAATTAGAAGATAGAGGATAGAAACATAAACTGTAACCGCTCGCCGTTTTCTGTATTTTACCGTAAATTGTTTATATTTTGTAACCCGCCCCTTGATAGGGGCTTAACAAAGTAAATGTTTGTGACATTTAACATTAGGGTAGAACATGGGTGCAGGCTCAGCCTGCTAACCTTATAATTATAGCAGTAAATAGCCGTTTCGTCAAGTAATAGCGGGTTTGCGCGGAATAAATATGTTGAAATTGAATATTTTTCCGCCCCGCGGGGGAAAATTTTTAGGCAAAATAACGTTCGCGGCGGGGAAGTCCCCCGAAATAATAAAAAAATTGCCCGCAGTACTTGAAAAACGCGGAGAAATAATGTATAATATAATTTGTATGTACCGAAAATTGAAAGGAGCAATTTTTTATGAAATTATCAAAAATTATCTGCGGCGCGGTTGCCGCCGTAATGACCCTCTCCCTTGCGGGCTGCGGCGGGGAAAAGAGCGGCATTTCCCTTGCCAAGGAAGGCTCGCTCGTTATGGCGACAAACGCCGAGTTCCCGCCCTATGAGTACCGCGAGGGCGGAGACATTGTGGGCATCGACATCGAAATCGCCCAAGCTATCGCCGACGATATGGGTCTTAAGCTTGAAATCGAGGATATGCAGTTCGACTCCATAAACGTGGCGGTTCAGTCGGGCAAAGCCGACATCGGCATCGCGGGCATGACCGTTGACGAAACCAGACTTCAGATAGTCGATTTCTCCATTCCCTACGTCAACACCACTCAAGTTGTTATTATTAAGGAAACCTCAGCCGTTGCCTCTCTCACCGATTTGGAGGGAAAGAAAATCGCTGTACAGCTGGGTACAACGGGGGACACCGAGGTTGCCAGCAAAATCGAGGGCGCGACCGTTGAGCGTTACAACAAAGGCTTTGAGGCGGTGCAGGCTCTCACCCAGGACAAGGTGGACGCCGTTATCATCGACCGCGAACCCGCAAAGGTTTTCGTTTCGCAGAACGAGGGTCTGAAAATCCTTGACGAGGAGTACACGGGCGAAGAGTACGCCATTGCAATCGCCAAGGGCAATCAGGAGCTTTTGGAGCAGGTTAACGCCACCTTGACAAACCTCAAGGATTCGGGCAAATTGCAGGAAATTATAGACAAATACATTAGCGCGGAATAAACCGTAGGGCGGGGGCTCTGCTCCCGCCTATGTTGTAATGTGATGTGCCAAAAGGCGGGAGCAAGCCCCCGCCCTACAAATTAATAAATATACAACGAAAGGACGAAACAATGGCGGAATGGTTTGATAAACTAAAAAACAGATTTTACCTCAACTTTATAATGGACGACAGGTGGCAGTACATAACCCGCGGACTGTGGACTACCGTCCGCATAACGTTTTTCGCGGTGCTGCTGGGCATAGTCATAGGCTTTCTCATAGCGGTGATACGCTCCACCTGCGACAAAACGGGGAAACTGAAAATCCCCAATTTTATCTGCCGCGTGTACCTTACCGTTATACGGGGTACGCCGGTGGTGGTGCAGCTGCTTATTATTTATTTCGTAATTTTCGGCTCGGTGAATATCAACAAAATGATAGTCGCCGTTATCGCTTTCGGAATAAACTCTGGAGCGTACGTGGCGGAGATAGTCCGCAGCGGTATTATGTCCATAGACAAGGGGCAGTTTGAGGCGGGGCGCAGTCTCGGGTTCAACTATGTTCAGACTATGGCGTACATCGTTATGCCGCAGGCGTTTAAAAACGTCCTGCCCGCGCTGGGAAACGAGCTTATAGTGCTTTTGAAAGAGACTTCCGTTTCGGGCTACATAGCTATGGAAGATTTAACCAAAGGCGGGGACATCATACGCAGCCGCACCTATGACGCAATGATGCCGCTGCTGGCGGTTGCGGTTATTTACCTTGCCATAGTAATGCTGCTTGAATTCGCCGTGGGAAGGCTTGAAAGGAGGCTGCGGAACAGTGACCACTGATACTCTTATCTCCGTGCGGGGACTTACAAAAAAGTTCGACGGCATGGAAACTCACGCCTTAAGCGGCGTTTCCACAGACATTCACAAAGGGGAAGTGGTTTTCGTTATCGGTCCTTCCGGGTCGGGGAAGAGCACTTTCCTGCGCTGCCTCAATCTGCTTGAAACCCCAACCTCGGGGACGATACTTTTCGAGGGTGCGGACATTACCGACGGCAAAACCGATATAAACCTGCACCGCCGTAAAATGGGAATGGTTTTCCAGCAGTTCAACCTGTTCCCCCATATGAATATTATGAGGAACCTCACAATCGCTCCCATGAAACTGTTAAAAGTTACCAAAGAAGAGGCGGAACAGACCGCCCGTGAGCTGCTGAAAAGGGTGGGGCTTGCCGACCGTGAAAAGGCGTACCCCAATCAGCTTTCGGGTGGACAGAAACAGCGTATAGCCATAGTCCGCGCCCTGTGCATGAAACCCGACGTAATGCTTTTCGACGAACCCACCTCGGCGCTCGACCCCGAAATGGTTGGGGAGGTACTGACGGTAATGCGGGAGCTTGCGGAGGAAAACATGACAATGGTTGTTGTGACCCACGAAATGGCTTTCGCGAAAGAGGTTGCAAGCCGCGTCATATTCATGGACAACGGCGCTGTCGTTGAGGAGAACACTCCCGGGGAGCTTTTTGAGAACCCCAAAAGCGAACGGCTGAAAAGTTTTTTGGCGAAGATTATATGAATTAATAATTAATAATTTTTCTGCAACCGTTAAATGAAATAAACCCGCTGACAAATTTCTGTCGGCGGGTTTAATTTAT
>JAMPDU010000120.1 GCA_023665505.1 Ruminococcus sp. | reverse complement strand
AGGACGGCGCGCCTAAGCTGATTGTGCGGACGGTCACGGCGGCGGAAAATTTCGCCAAAAGCTGTAGGGGCAGGACGCTTTACATCAAATGTCAAAGCACGGACAAAGAAAAGTTACAGAAAATTTTAAATATATTAAAAAAATACCCCGGCACGAACCGTACCGTGTTTTACTTTGAGGACGTCAAGCGGCGGGTCGTACCGAACGACGTGAGCGGGGTTGAGGTCTGCGGGGAGCTTGCGGAGGAAATCCTCGCGGCTTGCGGACAGGGCTGCGCCGTTTTAAAATAGGGTAAATTTGCCGAAAATATTGTCCGAAAATGAAAAATGGCTGTAAACACTTGACAAATTTAATTGAAAATGTTATAATTTAAGTTGTTTAAATAGTACTTTTTTTGTTGAAATAAATTTTTTGGAGGAGAGAAAAATGAAGAGAATTGGCGTTTTAACAAGCGGCGGCGACGCTCCCGGCATGAACGCGGCGGTTAGAGCCGTTACGAGAGCCGCTATCGGCAAGGGCTATGAGGTTATCGGCATCAAGAGGGGCTATAACGGACTTCTTAAGGGCGAAACCGTTCAGCTGGGGGCAAGAGATGTTTCCAACATTATCCAGTACGGCGGCACTAACCTTTACACCGCAAGATGCCTTGAATTCAAGGAGTGGGAGTACGTACTGAAAGCTAAGGAAAAGTGCGACGAAATGAACCTTGTGGGTATCGTTGTTATCGGCGGCGATGGCTCGTTCAGGGGCGCGGCTGACCTTTCAAAAGCGGGTGTGCCCTGCATTGGTCTCCCAGGCACTATCGACAACGACATCGCCTGCACCGAGTACACCATAGGCTACGACACGGCTATGAACACGGCTATGGAAATGGTTGACAAAATCCGGGACACGGCGCGTTCTCACGACCGCTGCTCACTGGTTGAGGTTATGGGCAGAAACGCGGGCTGGATTGCTCTTAACGTGGGCACGGCGGTTGGCGCGATGGCTATACTTACCCCGGAGGTTAAGTTCTCGCTGGACGACATTGTGGCGAAGATACAGGCGTCCAAAAAGGACAGGAAACAGCATTTTATTATCGTTGTTTCAGAGGGCGTGGGCAACTCCGAGGAGCTTGCGAAGGAAATCCAAAAGCGGACGGGCATTGACGCGAGAGCCACAATTCTCGGTCACGTTCAGAGGGGCGGAAGTCCTACCGTGCGGGACAGAGTTGTGGCAAGCGAAATGGGTTACTACGCGGTAAATCTCCTTGACAAGGGTATCGGAAACCGCGTTGTGGCTATGCAGAACGGCAAAATCTGCGACTTTGACATTTTGGAGGCTCTCGCTATGAAAAAGCCGTTTGACGAAAATCTTTACAATATCGCGAACGAGATTTCTTTCTGAAAGAAATTAACAAAATTTAGCATTTACAGAGTAGGTTAACGCGCGTACAGTGCTTGGCGGACGGGGAGTTGCCGCCTTGACGAAAAACACGGATTTCGTGTTTGCGGTGCGTTTCCCGCATCCCGCTGAAGTGCATAAGCAGGATTTCCCCCTGATTGTGCATATTGGCACTTTTTAGGAGGAGTATATATGAAAGGCTTTCTGTCAAAATTCAAGGAGTCGGCGGCGGAGCTGAAAAGCGTGCGCTGCCTTGCCGTTGTGGGTATACTGACGGCGATGTTTGTGGTACTGGACGTTTGCTCGATAAACATCGGCGGTTTTATCAAATTAAATTTTAATTTTCTCGCCCTTGCCTCGGCGGGCATGCTGTTCGGACCAGTACCTGCGGCAATGGCGGCGGTGGCGGGCGACCTTATCGGCTGTATCATTGGCGGTCAGTCCCCCATTCCCCTGCTTAGCTGCACGGGGGCGCTTTCGGGGCTGATTTACGGCGTTTGCCTTTATAAGAGGGACGGTTGGTACTTAGCCGCTTTTTCGGTAATTGCAAGGGTTATCGACTCCCTCGTTGTGTCGCTTGCGCTGAATACGTCCATTCTGATGTATTCGGGACTTATGTCGAGGACGGGCGCGCAGCTGTACACAAGATGTATAACGACGTTAATACAAGTTGCGGTGTTTGCGGTAATTACACCTGCTGTAATGTCCGCAGTAAAAAATATTTACAGTAAAGTGGTAAAGCACAGGTCTTAAACAAAAAATGTGAAAGGTAGGGTTTTATGGGACTTTTTTCACCTAATCAAAACAAGCTCAAGCAGATTGAGCTGCAAAATATCATTTTCGGCACGGAGGAGAAAAAGCTGATGGTCTCCCCCGAGTTTCTGGACGAGATGACTAAGGCGTATGTTACGAAACGTATGAAAAATGTCAACAAGATGTCGGAGTTTATTGTCGCAACAAAAAGCCCGAGGAAGTTTTTTACGGCGTACGACGCGCTGACTAAGGATATTGACGAGCTTATTGTTTTGGAAAAATATCACGAGTTTAAAAAACCTGTGCCTCACGAGTTTAAGCAGGAGGTGGACTCGAAAGTCCCACGCTATACCGAGAATATGATAAACCGCGCTTGGAAGGACGCCAACAAGCAAAACAAGTATCAGGCGGACGGAAAGCGGGACCCCGAGCTGTACGGACCGTTCCTTGACGAGATGCTGGAGTTTAAGGACAGGTACTCGTCGCCGGTGCTTTCGCTGATTGACGGTTTTTACCAGTCGGTTTACGACGACAGTTTCCTCAATCCCAAAGAACCGGAAGTCCCCGAGGAGGAGACGGAAGAGGGAGTTCCCGCAGAGGGCGAGGCTGCCGAGGGTGCTGAAAATGCGGAGAACGCTGCTCCCGAGGGCGAGGGCGACGGCTTTGTGGAGGAAGAGTTTGTTTTTTTGGGGGAAGAGTAAATACATAAAAATAGCCTTGGGAATATTTTCCTAAGGTTATTTTTGATTGAGAATTTTTTCCATAAATTCCTCTGTGGAAATGCCCGAGGGGCGGTTGTAGCGGTTCAGCTGAAACAGGCACTCGGGGTTGTCCCGGGAGATGTAATTCGGCTTTTCATAGCAGGTCAGCAGGGCGCGGAAACCCATTTCTTTCAGGACGGGAACGCTTTCCTCCGAGATAAAGCCGTAGGGGTAGGCAAAGGTGACGGGGGTCACGCCGCTTTTTTCCGTCAGCATTTCCTGCAAGCCGCCTATGTCCTCGGTGAGGGCGGCGCGGTAGGCTGACACGTTTTCGCCGTACTTCTTTTTGCAGCCGTTCCGCGCGCCCGTGCCGTGCATATCGTAGGTGTGGCTGCCTATCTCAAAAACGCCGCTTTGGGCGAGAGCGGAAATTTCCTCCCAAGTCAGATAGGAGTAGGCAGGGTTGTGGTCGTCCTCGGCGGTGGACTGCTCGGTGTACGCGCCTACCACGTTTACCGTGGCTTTTACATTATTTTCCAGCATAAAGGGGCAGGCGTACTCCATAACGTTGCAGTAACCGTCGTCAAAGGTTACCGCCACGGGCTTTTCGGGGAGGTCTGCGCCGTTTTCAACATAGTCGGCAAGCTCGCTGACGAAAACCGTGGTGTAGCCGTTGTCAAGCAGGTACTTCATATCCGCCTCGAAAATCTCGGGACTTACCACATACTCCCCTGCCCTAACCGGGTCTTTCAGCAGGCTGTGGTACATTATTATGGGGACGAAAATTTCCTCCTCCACTGCGGCGGCAGGCTCATACCGCAAGCCGTCGGCGGTAAACTTTACCGCGCAGCCCGCCAAAACCGCCGCCGTCAGCAAAAGCAGGACAAATTTTTTAAATCTAAAGCAAAAATACATAACCGAAAAAAAACCTCCGAAAGCGTTTTGTACAAGCATATGCTTGAAGTGTGCAAAAAATGCTTTCGGGGGATTTATTTTCCAACTCGGTCGTTTATGTAGCGGCTTAATTTTGTGAATTGGTGGTTTTCGTGAAATTCCTTGTGTTTTTCGGGGGTGCTTAACGCATAGTCGGGAATGTCGTCGTCACGAAATGCCGCGGTATTGCCGTCTTTCAGCATGATTATAAGCTCAACGTGCGGATACGTGCCGTATCTGCCGTGTGTAAAAACTATTTGGGTTACGGTCGAATTTATTTCGGAATAACCGTATGTACGCTTGATAAATCCTATACGGAAGGTTACCTTATCATTATCGGCGGTAAAAGTACCCTCGCCGAGCAGTTTTAATTCCACAGACCAAAGCAGTACCATAACTATTACTGCTGCAATTGTTATAAATGTAAATATAAAGTCATCTTTAACCGCAACCGCCATAATTCCGCCCAAAAGCATTAACGCAAAAATATTTGCCATCATAACGACATTAAGATAAACATTGTTTCTGCACTTAAATTTTCCCGTCATACCTGCACCTCCTATGCGCCGCCGAACAGGAACTGATAGCAGACCCCGAACCACTCCCGCAGCCAGTAGGTCGGCAGAAGATACCAAGCCGTCCGCGCGGAGAGGGCGCGGCTTTCAAGCCCGTACTTCTTCGCTATCATTCCCGCACGCAGCTGGTGAAATTCGTTGGTTACCAAGGTCACGCCGCCGCTTATGCCGTATTCTTCCATTTTTTGCAGAGAAAAGCGTATGTTTTCATCGGTGCTGGTGGACTTATCTTCCAAAATTATCCTTTCGGGGGCGATACCCTTTTCGGCAAGGACACGCTTTATGCACTCAGCCTCGGAGATAAGCTCGTCCGCGCCCTGGCCGCCCGAGGCTATGCAAACCGCGTCGGGGTGCTCGTCAAGGTAGCGGTACGCCGCCGTGATACGCTGACCCAGCATAAGGCTGGGAGTTTCTCCCCTCACCTTGCAGCCGAGGACGATAACGGTACTGCTCCCCTGCGGGGGCGAATTTGCCGCCTTTAGCATAAGCACGGAAATTACCGCCGCCAAAACGACAAGGACGGCGGTTACTGCCATTGCCGCGATTGAAATCCTGCGGAACAGGACGTTCCCCCGAAAAAGGGCGGAGAGCCTGTCCCATAGCAGGGTCACGCATAGCAAAGCCGCGCAGACAGCCATTCCCGCCGCGTTGCCGAGGTTGAGTATGTCCATAAAAACGGGGTTGAGGAACGCCCAAAAGCCCAGTATGAAAAGTACCGCGAAAAATATTTTCAAAGCCGTTTTCGCCCGCATATCAAAGCGCCTGCTTGAGAGCCTTTGCAAGCTGGTCGGGGCAGGACGTGCCCTTGCCGTTGCAGCTTATGCCCTCCAGCCTTTCGATAGCCTCGGCGACTTTCATTCCTCTGACGAGGGCGGAAACGCCTTGGGTGTTGCCGTTGCAGCCGCCCATAAACTTAACGCTTTCGATAATTCCGTCCGTTACCTCGATTGTGATGTTTCGTGAGCATACTCCTTTGGGGGTGTAGTTGATGGTCATTTTAAATTCCTCCTAATTATTCCATTTCAGTGTTATCATTTCAATTCTGTCAGATGCAAAAAAGTGTATTGTAACGGCAGTTTCGCCGTCTATAAAGTACTCATACGTATTTATTCCGTACCTATAAGCCTCGTCTTCATAAGCGTCGTCGGGTTCGCCTAATTTTTCTGTCATATCTTCATATGTATCATTAAGCCTTAATCCGTTTACCGACACTAATTCTTCGCTTGGGATTTTACTCCCTTCGTCCTCGTAATTCATAAAAATGACGAAATCCATTTCCGAATTGTCGTCAATACTGTCCTCATAAATAAAACTGCACAAAAAAGCGATTTTATTTTTATAAAATAACATCAAACTGTTGTCATCTCCAATAGTGTACCTTTTCTTAAGGTCGCCCCATTTTGCGGGGTACTCATAATTTACACCGTTAATGTAAATCGTTTTATCGAGCAATTCCCGTGTCCAACCGCTTTCGGGCGGTTCAACTGTAACAGCCTCGTCTTTTCCGCACGCCGAAAGCGTACACAAAATCATAAACGATAAAATTAACGGTAAAATCTTTTTCATAGCGGCACTCCTATTGTAATAACCTGTTTTTATTTGGTAATTCGAGCAACCCCCGACTGTATCGCCGCGTCCGCAACGGCTTTGGCTATAACGTCCGCAAGGGTTTTGTCGAACGCGTCGGGGAGAATGTACTCCGCGCAAAGCTTTTCGGGCGCAACCGCCCCTGCTATCGCGTACGCCGCCGCACGTTTCATTTCCTCGTTAATATCCCTCGCCCGCACCGCAAGCGCGCCCTTGAACACCCCCGGAAACGCTATAACGTTATTTATCTGATTGGGGAAGTCGGAACGCCCCGTGCCAACGACGAAAGCTCCCGCCGCCTTGGCAATGTCGGGCATAATTTCGGGGGTGGGGTTCGCCATTGCGAAAATTATGGGCTTGTCCGCCATTGAGCGCACCATATCCGCCGAAACAAGGTTAGGCTTTGAAACGCCGATAAAAGCGTCCGCGCCTTTGAGTGCCTCGGCAAGACCGCCTTTGCGGCAGGTTTTGTTGGTAATTTCAGCCATTTCATAGTGGGAGGGGTTTTCAAAATCGTCGCCCTTGCAGATGATACCCTTTATGTCCACCATAATTATATCGCCTATGCCGAGTGAAATAAACTGCTTTGCGATTGCGCAACCCGCCGCCCCCGCGCCGTTTATGACGAGGGTCATATCCGCAAGGCTCTTTCCGCTGACCTTTGCGGCGTTGAGCATTGCCGCCGAGGCGACTATTGCCGTACCGTGCTGGTCGTCGTGGAACACGGGTATATCAAGCTTTTCCTTTAATCTGCGCTCTATCTCGAAACAGCGTGGGGCGGAAATGTCTTCCAAATTGATACCGCCGAAACTGTATGAAATAAGCTCCACGGTGCGGACGATTTCGTCCACGTCCTTTGAGTTCACGCATATTGGGAACGCGTCAACCCCCGCAAATTCCTTGAAAAGGGCGCATTTGCCCTCCATAACGGGCATCGATGCTCGGGGACCTATGTCCCCCAAACCGAGGACAGCCGTGCCGTCGGTGATTACCGCCACGAGGTTGGCGCGGCGGGTAAGGTCGTAGGAAAGGTCGGGGTTTTTCTCGATTTCAAGGCAGGGCTGTGCAACCCCAGGGGTATAGGCGTTTGAAAGCTGTTCCCGGTTGTTTACCTCGCAGCGGGAGACTACCTCGATTTTGCCTTTCCATTCATAGTGTTTTTCGAGTGATGACTGCATAATATCCATTTTCAGACTTCCTTTATATAAAATTAGGCGTAAACGCACCCGCCCCCTTGAGGGGGCTTTATCAAAGTAAAATTATACCGTATCCGACTTTGGGGGTGACGCGCCTGCAAGCTCAGCTTGCCTACTTAAAATTCTTTTCGTTCTTTACCCAATTGTCGTAATCGTTTGTGCCGTACAGGGCGATTGAGCCTCTTGCCATGTAGCGGGTCTCGCTGAGCAGGCTTGTATCCATATTCTTGCCGACCTTGATTTTGCCGTCGTTGGTGTAAACCTTGCCGCCGCCGTACACCATATGGGAAACATTGGCAGTAATATTCTTTTCGGAAAGCAGCCGCTCCAAAAGTCCCTCGATGTCGTCCGAGGGGAATTTTCGGCTTGAAACCGAGGTGTACTCCCTGCCGTTTTTCTGCGCCCGTATCGCTCTTTGCAGGTTGGCGTTCGCGCCGGTGAGATTGCCGTTCCTGTCAAGGGAAAGCTCCTCAATATCCTGTCCGAAACAGCTTTCAAGGCTTTTGGCGGCAGAGGCGTAGTACGCCGAGGCTATGTCACCGTTCATAATTTTTGAGGCATAGGCGGTGTACAGCGTTTCATTGCCCATATATTTGTTAAGTACGTTTTCGACGCTTTGGCGGTATTTTTCGTCGGAAATTTTCGTGACCTCCGCGGTCTGACTGTCGATATTGTAATCGAACTCAAAGCTGACGCCCGAGGGAACGCCCGCCGCCTCCAGCCATTGGGGAATACTGCTTTCAAGCTCGCCGTGAGCCTTGTCAACGGTTTGGAAATTGCTGACAGCCGCGCTTTTGTACTTAACGTCGGCGGTAAGGCTTGCTATGCTCTGATGCGAATATCCGCCGCTGATTTTGATGTTCTGCACGTTTCTGCGCATACTGCTTATGCTGCCGCCGGACAGAGCAGAACCTCTGAACACGCTGCCCGAGGACAGGCTTTCAGACCCGCTCGTTTTGGACGTTTTCCTTGCGCTGCGGGCGTTTACGCTGCTCCTGTAGGCGCTGCGCAGGCTGAAGTTTGAACTTGATTTAATTCTCATAAAAAGACCTCCCATAGAGAAATTTTTTAAATTACTTATTTTAATGGGGACGGGTTTCCCGTCCCGACGTTACAAAAGTTTTATTTATTAATTCAGTACGTTGACGCGACAAGACAAAGTGCTATACCCAAAATAACGAAAATCACGCCGAAAATCGCCGCGGCAAGAACCGTACCCTTGATTTTGCGGTAAATTTCCTCCGGGTTTCGGGGATTGAAAAAAATCTCCGTTTCGTCCCCCACTTCGGGCGGAACGTCGCTGCCGTCGGTCTCGCGGACGGTGTAGGTACTGCCCAGATACTCAAACTCCCACACGGGGAAATATACCGTTTTCATGCCGTGCTTGCCGCTTGCGAGACTTGTTTTGACTTCCGCGCATTTGGCGGCGGCGGACATTGTGCAGATTTTCCTGCTGTACAAATCCGAAAGGAGGGCGAAAACCGTCACGCCTATGCCGACGATAATCAGCACAAAGCCCACAACCGTCAGTACGTCCCCCTCGGTGGGCTTTTTTATACTGTCGGGGTACTTGTCCGCAAGGACGAGCCATAGGGGTATTCCCGCCATAGGCGCGCCGAACACGGACAGTATCAAAATCGGCGCGGTGCGCGGGGTGAATTTTTGGACGAACGCGCCTAAAAGTCCCACAAAAAAGAATATCCCGCCCGCGAAAATCAGCATAACGCGCGGGTCGGTATTTCTGAAAGCTATCGCGCCCGCAAGTCCGCCGAAAAATACTATGAATATAAGTGCGGAAAAAATCTTTTTTCTCATAAAATCCCCCCAATCAACGTCTTGAAAATATCCAAAAAATGACAGCTGCAAGAGCGGGACGGAAACCCGTCCCCTGCTGTTACGCTTTCTTGTTTGCAAGTTTGATAATTCTGTCAATATTTTCCTTGCTGGTGGTATTGCTGCCTATGTAGGTGGGGTAGGCGTTGTACAGACCGTGAAAATCCGAGCCGCCGGTAACGATAAGGTTGTACTTTTCGGCGATTTCGAGGATTTTCGCCCGCTGCTCCTCATCGGCGGTGTAGTGGTACGCCTCAACGCCGTCAAGTTTGCCTTTCTGCGCAAGTTCCTCCAAAAGGTCGAGAGAATCGTAGTACACCGGGTGCGCCATAACTGCCACTCCCCTTGCCGAGTGTATCAGGTCGAGGACGAAATTCACGTCGGGGTACTCACGCTCGACGATGCAGGTGCCGTTTTTCAGGTTGAACAGCTTGTCGTTAAGCTCGCCGTAAAACTCGGTGGTGTAGCCGTAGTCGATAAGGGCGTGCATAATGTGCTGCTTGAAAATGCTCTTTGAACCGGTGGCGTACTTCATCACGCTTTCGGCGGTAATGGGGTAAAGTTTCATGACGTTCTCCACCATTTCCTTGGCGCAGGTCTTTCTTATCTCGCAGGCTTTTATGCACACGCCTTCCAGCCTGTCCGGCTTTTGAGGAGCGTAGCAGAGAATATGCACCTTGCGCCCCCTGCTCTTGTCCCAGGCGGAAAGTTCCACCCCCGGGAGAACGCGGACGCCGTATCTGTCCCCTAAAATTTTCGAGCGGGAAATCGACGACATGGTATCGTGGTCGGTTATGGAAATAAAGTCGATGCCCGTCCTTTTCGCCTGGACGATGATGTCCTCAATTCCCAGTGAACCGTCGGAAAGTTTAGTGTGACAATGAAGGTCGCCAACCATAGTTTTGTCCTCCTTTATAAGATTAAAATACAAAATTAGTTTACTTGCGTTGTTTAAACTGCGCCCGACTTAGCTTTTTGACCTTGAAATATGTTTGCACATATATTATAATTATAACATAAAACGTACTGTCTT